>DASPNB010000362.1:0-3503 GCA_035626755.1 Flavipsychrobacter sp. | reverse complement strand
CCGGGCGATACTAACCTGAAGGGACAGTATGATAAGCCGGTGCAGCAGATAGATATATTGCCGTCCATTATGGACTATGTAGGTTATAACAAGCCGTTCTTTGCTTTCGGAAGCAGTATATTCAGCGAGGAGGACAAATTCGTTGTCACTAACTTCAGTAACAGTTACCAGTTTTATGATGGTGAATACCTGCTTACTGTGAGCGGAAAAGAAGCGCGTGAACTTTATCACTATCCGGCAGACAGCACCTACAGCAGCAATATCCTGAAGGCGAACAAGCAGCTGGCGGAAGTAAGAATGAACAAGCTAAGAGCCTTTGTACAGCTATTCAATACTTCAATGAACAGGAATAGTATGTGGGTGGAAAATAAATAAAGCTGCTAATCCTTAACCCAAACACCGGTACAGGATGTGAAGCTACTGCCGATGGTGACAGTGTAACCTACGTAAATTGTATCGTTGCTGAAGTTTCCCCCGCCCTGGTAATGGTAACCTTCGTAAGACGTGCCGTTGATAGTAAAAGAATTCTGATCGGAAGCAAGAGAGGCGTAGATATAGGTACTGATGTTGCCGATGTTGGTTATTTTGATGATATCGCCCGTGCCGGTGGGATTCATGCTAATGATAACCGAATAGTATTTAGGAGAACTGCTACAGCTATCCACTGCTGTATAAGTGCCAATATACTTATTGGCTAGTTCACAACGCGCACCTTCGTAACCATTGGCGCAATTACATGTGCCGCTAACACAAGCTCCCCCATTGAGGCAGTTGATGCCGATGCAACTGCCTTTTTCGCAAAGAGTTCCTGAGTATTCCGTTGGACAGGTGCAGATACCATCGTTACAGGCGCCACCGTTCTGACAAACAATATTGGTGCATTTATTCTTTTTGCAGGCCATATGGGTTACTGTGCTGAAACATAATGCAGCAAGCAGGCAAGTGACGAGAATATGGCGTAGCGTCTTCATATTCTAAAGTTACGAAGTAAAACGCCTGTTTTCAACAGCTTAATTGAGGTTGAAATGTGTGGTAGCCATTTCTTCCACTGCCTTGCCAATGGCGAGGGCTGCCGTTGCGGCGGGAGAGGGGGCGTTCAGCACGTGGATAGCGTTGCCTTTGGCTTCAATCTTGAAGTCATCGATCATGTTTCCTTCTTTAGATAGTGCCATGGCACGAACGCCCGCGCGACCGGGAATGATATCGTCCATTTCCAACGAAGGAATGAGTTTTTGAAGACGTTTGAGGAAGTAGGCCTTGGAGAATGCTCCGCGATATTCATCGAGACCGAAGCGCCAGTGTTTGGCAAAGAACTTCCAGGTGCCGCCGTAACCGAATGCTTCTGCAGTATCCTTCATGTTGAAATCGGTCTTGCCGTAGCCCTCGCGCTTGAAAACGAAAACTGCATTTGGTCCACATTCGATCTCGTCATTTGTCATGCGGGTGAAGTGTACGCCAAGGAAGGGGAACTGCGGATTAGGAACGGGGTAGATGAGGTTGCGGACTTTTTTACGACCTTTTTCGCTGAGATCGTAATAGTCGCCCCGGAAACCTACTATAGCGCTATCTGTGCCTGTGCCTTCTTTTTTGGCGATGCGATCGCTTTGAAGTCCGGCACAGGCTACGAGGAACTTTGTTTCAAAGTCGCCTTTGCTGGTTTTGATAATTGTTTTGTCACCTTGCTTCACAAAGTCTCTCGCTTCGGTATTAAGGAAGACCTTGCTGCCTTCAAACTTGTTCTCTATCAGTTCAGCCAGCTTTTTAGAAAAACCAACATAATCGATAATGCCAGTGCAGCCTACCCATATACCAGCGATGCCTTCGCAGTAGGGTTCTATTTCTTTTATCTCTTCGGCAGTAATAAGCCGTAGGTCTTCTACGCCGTTGGCGATGCCATTGGCGTAGACCTTATTCATGTGTGTGAGTTCACTTTCGTGGGTGGCCACTATTATCTTGCCGCAGATATCATGCTTGATGGCATGTTCCTTGGCAAAGGCTACCAGTTCACGACGCCCTTCTACGCAGTTTTTTGCCTTGTAGGAGCCCGGCTTGTAGTAAATGCCGGAGTGTATCACTCCTGAGTTGCGGCCAGTCTGGTGAGCGGAAACAGTAGCTTCTTTTTCCAGGACTGCTATCTTCAGGTTGGGGTATTTCAGGTTCAGTTTGTATGCTGTGGCGAGGCCTACGCAGCCGCCACCAATTACTACAATATCGAAGGATTGAGTGCTCATAAAGTGTGTGCAAAGGTACTTGAAAGATCATTTAACTAAAAAGCCCTCCCGGCTAAGCAGAGAGGGCTTGTATATATTTGAAATTTTTTAAGAAGCTGAATCCTGATTCTCCTTTGGCTTCCTCATAATAGCATATATCTCGATGCCGAAACCAAGCAATACCACTATCGGTGCCAGGGTGATACGACGGAAACTATAAATCTCATCGTAGTTGAACTGTTTGGGGTCGGGACTTTTACCGCCTGACATGAGCATGAAACCTATCAGTATCAATACTACTCCTGCGATCATCCAGATATAGTTGGTGCGATCGAAGAGGAATGTTTGATTGCCTATCGGCTGGTTATTTTTAGAAGGTGTTTTAGTGCTTGACATATAGCTATTGTATAAAGAGTTTGAATTAATAAAGATCGTCTACGTGCATTTTAAGATACTTCAGTACCGAGCGATGTGTACTTGCAACAGATATCAGCATTCCCAGGATGATCATGCTGAGCATGAGCAGTATGAGCATGGCGGGGTCGTTCAGTACCTTGATAGCAGGCAGGTAGTTCTGTGCTACGGATATTACCAGCCATAAAAAGGCTACCGAGATAAGACCGCTGATAAGTCCGTTGATCAGAGCCCTTTGGTCGAAAGGACGGGTAATGAACCAGCGGGTAGCTCCCACCATCTGCATCGTTTTGATCAGGAACCGGTTGGAAAACATGGCCAGACGTACTGTATTGTCTATCAGGATCACGACTACAGCAAATAGCAATAAGGAGATAGCTGCCAGTATGATACTAATGCGGCGAAAATTATTGTTCATCTGGTCTACAACGATGGTAGGATAGGTAACGTCGCGCACCACATTGCTCTGCATGATGAACTTCTTGATCCTTGAAAGACTGTCGGGATTCACATAGCGTGCGTTCAGCTTCATGGCTACGGAACTGAAAAGCGGGTTGTAACCCAGGAAATCGACAATGTTCTGACCCTCTATATCGCTCTGCATTTCAATAGCTTCTTCCTTACTGATAATGCGGGTTTCTCTTACAAAAGGCTGGGTGTCCAGTATCGCTTTTAGTTTTGCGACGTGCTCGTCCTTCACATTATCGTGAAAATCTACAGATATCTCCACGTCTTCCTTAAAGGCCCGGGTGAGCGAGCGCCCGTTGATAACCAGCCATCCCAGTATACCCAGGAGGAATAGCACCAGCGAGACCCCGAGGATCGCGTAGAAGTAAGTAGGTTTTGCTTTTTTACTGATCGCCATAATTGTCCTTAACG
>DASPNB010000361.1:0-17472 GCA_035626755.1 Flavipsychrobacter sp. | reverse complement strand
CCGAGGTATTGAGCGGGGCGGGGGTGGGTGAAATAAGCAAACAGCAGCGACGAAAAAAGAAAGACACTTATTGAGAAAAGCACCTGTAATATGAAGGCCGCCTGTATCACATCCGGCGGCGAAGCATCGTTGATTTCGGTAATGCCCTCCAGAGAAATCCCGGCAACTTTTGTTAATAGTACATAGCCTATACCGGAAACAAAAAAGGCGAACAGCACGCCAATAAGTATTATCAATTGAATCAATTGCAACCACCAGGGATAGCTGCGCCAATATCTATTGAACATTCGCCTGTGAAGAATTTCGCCCAAAGGTAAGGGAATTGCTCAATGCCCCTTTTAACACCAATTAACCTTAATGATACAATCACATCCCGCTCTAACCCGTTTACGTATATATTAACATGCTTTAAATGGATATATCTCTTGAAGCATCATTATCTTTCTTTATTTTTGTCACAATTATTATTTGTCGCGCCCGGAATGGAAATACCCGCAGGACCATTATTAAGCCAGATCAACTACCCTGCTGATCTGAAAAAACTGGAAAAGACTGAACTCCAACAGGTCTGCAATGAATTAAGACAGTTCATTATAGACTGTGTCTCTGTGCATGGCGGCCACTTCGGCGCCAGCCTTGGTGTAGTGGAACTAACCGTAGCGCTCCATTATGTTTTTAATACCCCTTACGACCAGCTCGTATGGGACGTAGGCCACCAGGCATACGGACATAAAATACTTACCGGCCGCAGGCAGGTTTTTCATACCAATCGCAAATACGGTGGCCTGAGTGGTTTCCCCAAACGTAGCGAAAGTGAATACGACACTTTTGGTGTAGGGCACTCCTCTACTTCTATATCGGCGGCACTGGGTATGGCTATAGCCTCGAAACTGAAAGGTGAAACGGAACGCCAGCATGTAGCCATAATAGGCGATGGGGCGATGACCGCAGGTCTGCCTTTTGAAGCGCTGAACCACGCAGGGGTGAGCAATGCTAATGTGCTCATCATACTGAACGACAACAACATGTCGATAGACCCTAACGTGGGCGCGCTTAAAGAATACCTTACCGATATTACCACTTCACATACCTGGAACAAGCTGCGCGATGATGTGTGGCACCTGCTGGGCAAGCTGCCGGGCAAGGAATTCCAGAAGATGGGTTCAAAGCTGGAAGCGGGCCTGAAAGGCATGATCTCAAAATCGAGCAATCTCTTCGAAGCTTTGGGTCTGCGTTATTTCGGCCCTACGGATGGACATAATGTTCTGAAGCTAGCAGAGATACTTTCCGATCTCAGGGATATTCCCGGCCCTAAGCTGCTGCACATTAAAACGGTAAAAGGAAAAGGCTACGACCTGGCCGAGCAGGACCAAACACTCTGGCATGCCCCGGGCACCTTTGATAAGATCACAGGTAAGATCAACAAGAAAATAATAACTACTCCCGAGCCTCCTAAATACCAGGACGTCTTCGGGCATACTATAATAGAACTGGCGGAGATGAACCCTAAAATAATGGGTATCACTCCGGCCATGCCATCTGGCTGCTCGCTGAAATACATGATGGAGAAAATGCCTGAGCGCGCACTGGACGTAGGCATAGCCGAGCAGCATGCGGTAACACTGAGTGCCGGCCTTGCTACGCAGGGCATGAGGGTTTTCTGCAACATCTACTCCAGCTTCATGCAGCGCGCCTACGATATGGTAGTGCACGATGTGGCAATACAGAAGCTCCCTGTGATCTTCTGCCTGGACCGTGCCGGATTAGTTGGCGACGATGGCCCTACACACCATGGCGCTTATGACATACCATACATGCGCTGTATACCGAACATGATAGTGAGCGCACCAATGAATGAAGTGGAGCTGCGCAACCTGATGTACACCGCACAACTGGAAGAAACAAAATATCCTTTCGTTATCCGATATCCTCGCGGACAAGGTGTAATGCCTGAATGGCGTACCCCGTTCGAAAAAATAGAGATCGGCAAGGGCCGCAAAATACAGGATGGAGAAGATGTGGCCATACTCACCATAGGCCACCCGGGCAACTTTGCGTTGGAGGCCTGCAAAGAGCTGGCCACAGAAGGCATCCGCCCGGCGCACTATGACATGCGCTTTGCCAAACCACTAGATGAGCCACTACTACACGACATAGCGAAGAAATTCAGCAAGATCATCACGGTAGAAGATGGCACCATTGTAGGTGGCTTCGGATCGGCGGTGCTGGAATTCTTGTCTGCCAACCATTACGCCCCCGAAGTAAAAATGCTGGGTATACCCGACCGCATAGTAGAGCACGGCAAACCCGAAGAGCTTCACCGCGAATGCGGCTATGATGCCAAAGCCATAGCCGAAGCTATCCGCGAAATGAAGAATGCCGAGGTAGCACTCCGTTAGAACAATTCTCAATGACTCGATTGCGGAATGACTCAAGTCGCTTTATTTGAATTTTTTTAGTCACAGCCTTCGGCTACGCCGAGGGCTTTTTTATGCTCAAAACCGCTTTAGGTTAATTCGCAGTGCTTTTTTGAAGGTGGAGTTGTTGCCAGGCATGGGTTTCAGCAGATTATACTACCATTTTGTGGTGAAGACAGGTAAATTTTAGTACTATTTTAGGTGAACTATAGGTGCATTTACTACCATGTTAGGTTAATTATACTACCACACAGGTTAATCTTTCCGGCCGGATGCTCGATGCTGGATGCTCGATACTGGACCGGGGATAGATGAGCCGTAGAAGCGGGTTTACAGTATTTCAAAGAGCTTGCCGGCGGTACAGTGACCAGCTTAAATAAAGATACGAAATGAGGGAGGGGGGATACAAATTTTTAGCGGGCTATGTGGGAAACTTTTTGTTCTTAAGGCAAAACTCAAAAGTGAAAATCAAAAAATGATGGGTGGCATGTGGGTTGTTAATGCAAAGGACGCAGAGAGGCGCGAAGTTTTCGCAAAGGGAGTTTGCCCGGGACGGGCAGTTTTTTCGAGCCTATCTCACTTCGCCAAGCGGGTAACTCTGTGGGGAAGGAGCGGGGCAAGCCTAAACGCAGCCGGCATTTGCCGGTTAAACAGCACACATAACATTTTATTCTCTTTGAAAAAGAATAAATGTTATATACATTTCTATATAACGTCAGGATTTATTAATATTGGTTAAAATAAATAAGACTATTATGAGAAAATTATACGCCTTAGCGATGGCTGCAGTGGTGTTGCCTGCCGGCTTGTACGCACAAAATTTCAAAAGCTCAGGAAGCACGAAATATGTGCTGCTGGAAGAAGGCACAGGTACCTGGTGCCAGTTCTGCCCGGACGGACAGGTAAAAATGATGCAGATATTAGGCAACTCTTCTAACCAGAACAGGGTAAATGCCGTAGCGCTCCACAACAATGATAGCATGGCAATCGCCGATGCCAATACGGTATTGAGCGCCTACAGCCCTGCCTGGCCGAACGGTGGCGTAGACAGGGTAATGAACACTACACAAACTAAAGTATTCATGAGCCGCAGCTACTGGCAAACCTATGTGACACAGCAACTGGCGGTAGCGCCTGGTTTCCAGATAGATCTTTCTCACAGTTATAACAGCACGACGCGCGCTATCAATATCACGGTAAAAGTAAAAGCGCTTACTGCCCAGACAGGCGCTTATAATATCAACTGCTATTTAGTAGAGGATAGTGTAACCGGTACGGGCTCTGGTTATAATCAAATTAATGCTTACAATACTGACCCGAGCCATGCTTACTACCAGGCAGGTAACCCTATCGTAGGCTTTGTTCACCGTCACGTTGCCCGTGCGATGCTTGGCGGTCCATGGGGTTCAACCGGGGTGATAGCAAATAATCCACCTGCTAACGGCACATACACTAAAACATATACTTCCACACTTCCCGGCACTTCCAGCTATACCCGCTGGAAGATCATCGCTTACGTGCAGAGGCACGATGCTACAACTGCTGCCAACAGGATAATTATGAACTCTTTGGAAGCCGACGTAACTCCGGGTTCACCTGCAGGCATAACTGAAGTAGCTGAGAATATTACCAATCTGTCAGTTTATCCTAACCCTGCTACCGACAATATATTCGTAGCCGGGGTTATCACAGGCCGTTCTGACGTTAATATCGCTGTAGTAAATTCAGTAGGCCAGACAGTGATCCAAAAGCAATACAACAATATGGATGGCGATTTCAGTACTGATCTTTCCCTGGAAGGTCTTACAAGTGGCATCTACTTCGTAACAGTATCCGCCAACGGTACCAAAAGGACCGAACGCGTTATGGTTGCCAGGTAATCCGAAACTATATCTTAGAAAAGCCCCGGGAACTCCGGGGCTTTTTTGTTGGTACAATGACTATATTCATCGAAACTATCCTTATATTTGTAAAAGCGTAACCACAGCAATATTCGGCCAACTCTCCACGGCAGATACGTGCATCTTTCAATTTTCTACGCTTACATAGGTAAAAGCAGGGGCATGGTCCTTGTTGTTTTTACATTTTTTATCAAATAAAGTTTTTAAGACTAATGGAATATAATACTACGCGCAGCAAACTGCTGATGCCTGAATACGGAAGAAATGTACAGCGCATGGTAGAGTACCTGCTGACCATTGAGGACAGGGCCACCCGCCTGCGCAATGCAGAAGCGGTGATAGAACTGATGGGCACCCTTAACCCGCACCTGAAGGTGATAGAAGATTACAAACATAAGCTTTGGGATCACCTCTACCAGATGACGGATTTCCAGCTGGATGTGGACTCGCCATATCCTATGCCAACAAGGGAAGAGGTCTTTCAAAAGCCCGAAGTATTGCCTTATCCGCAGAAGAAGATATCCAACCGTCACCTGGGTATCAACCTTGAGAATCTCCTGGAAAAAGCGCTGGCTGAGCAAGACCCTGAAAAACGCCAGGGACTTACACAAGCCATCGGCTACTATATGAAGCTGGCATATACCAACTGGCACCGCGAACCTGTGCACGACGACATGATAAAAAATGAACTGTCGCTGCTATCGAACGGTTTACTACAATATGAAACCGGAGGATTTAAAGTTCACTTTGACAATCGTAACTTTAAACAAGGCAACAACAATAACAGGGGCGGAGGTAATCGCAACTTTAAAGGTGGACAAGGCGGTAACCGCAACTATGGTAACGGCGGTGGAGGCGGCGGCTACAACAAGAACCGTAATAAATACAAGAATAAGAACAAATAGGCCGCAACTGTATGAGCGCATTCGAGATACGCGGTGGCCGCCCGCTTAGCGGCACTATCATTCCCCAGGGCGCCAAGAACGAGGCCCTGCAGGTACTATGCGCGGCATTGCTCACTTCTGAACCGATAACTTATACTAACGTTCCTTCCATACTGGATGTGAACACACTGATAGAACTACTGGCAGATATGGGCGTGAAAGTATCGCGGCCGGAACACGGAACCGTGATACTGCAAGCTGATGATGTGAATCCTGATTTTTTCATTGATAAAAATTTCAAGAAAAAGTCGGGCAAGCTGCGTGGTGCGGTAATGCTGGCTGGTCCGCTGCTGGCTCGCTACCGCCGAGCTCATATACCCCAGCCTGGCGGCGATAAAATAGGCCGTCGCAGGCTTGATACGCACATAAGGGGCTTTGAAAGCCTGGGTGTGAAATTCGATTATGACGCGGAAGAAAACCTTTTTACGCTGGATGGTGCAGCTATGAACGGAGCCCATATACTTATGGAAGAACCTTCGGTAACAGGTACTGCCAATATTATAATGGCTGCTGCTCTTACCCCAGGTGTTACTACTATATATAACGCAGCATGCGAACCCTATGTACAACAGCTTTGCAAAATGCTGAACAGCATGGGAGCGCACATCACGGGCATCGGTTCCAACTTCCTGATAGTAGAAGGAGTTGAAAAGCTAAGCGGTTGCAATCACAGGTTGCTGGCAGATATGATCGAAGTCGGTTCTTTTATCGGCATGGCTGCAATGACCAAAAGCGAGATCACGATCAAGAACGCCGATGTTGCCCAACTCGGCATTATACCTGAAACATTCCTGAGACTTGGTATTAACCTGCAGATATCGGGTAATGATATCCATATTCCAGCCCAGGAATCTTACCGCATACACAAATTCATAGATGGCGGGCTTCTTACAGTATACGACCATCCCTGGCCGGGTTTCACACCCGATCTGCTCAGTATAGTACTGGTGGTAGCCACACAAGCCAAAGGCACAGTGCTGGTGCACCAGAAAATGTTTGAGAGCCGTTTGTTCTTCGTGGATAAATTAATAGAAATGGGCGCACAGATAGTATTGTGCGATCCGCACCGTGCTGTGGTGATAGGGCTGGACAGACAAGTTTTGCTCAGGGGCATAACAATGGTATCACCTGATATACGCGCAGGTGTGGCCCTGCTGATAGCCGCACTCTCTGCACAAGGAACAAGCATCATCCAGAACATAGACCAGATAGACCGTGGTTATGAAAGTATTGACGAGCGCCTTATTGCATTAGGCGCAGATATAAAACGTGTAGAATAATGAAACTGAAATTAATTATTGCAGCATTTGCCTTAATCCTCGCCGGCTGCGGTGGAAGCACAACTCCTAAAGCCGTGCCCGGAGCAGCAGGCGGCCATCTGTATGACCTGATGGACGAAGACTCCACGGAACAGAAAGCAGATACAATCACGGCAGATCAGTAAAAAGAAGAAGCCCTTACCAAGGTAAGGGCTTCTTCTTTTTTATACATCGCTCCCGTTACACGCCATGAGCTTTCGGCGTAACGATAGGCATACTTTTCACCTGCTTCATTTTAGCATAGCCACCCAACACATTCCGGAGATTATCGTAACCCTGGCGCTTAAAAAGCGAAGCAGCAATCACTGAGCGGTAACCACCGGCGCAGTGTATGTAGAGGTTGTTCTCGTTGTCTATGGCCGCGATGTTCGCGATATCCGTCAGCGTATCAAGAGGTACATTTACTGCACCCTTCACATGTCCGCCATCAAACTCTGTCGCCTTGCGCACATCTATCACTTCCAGCTTGTGGTCATGAGGTATGTCCATAGCCAGTTCATCGGCTTCAATGTCTATTATCATATCTATCTCTTCGCCGGCCGCTCTCCAGGTCTCTACCCCACCTTCCAGGTAGCCCTGCACATTGTCAATACCTACGCGGGCAAGGCGAATGATGCTCTCGTGTTCCTTACCGGCCTCGGCTACAAGAACCAAGGGTTGATGATAAGGCAGCAAACTGCCTGCCCATTCTGCAAAACGGCCATCGAGACCAATGCTTATGGAATCGGGCACGAATGCGAGTGTGAACACAGTAGCAGGACGCGTATCCAGTATCCATGCACCGCCTTCTACTTTCGATTTGAACTCTTCCACGCTCAGCGGCTGCATGGCCGTTTCCATTACTTCATCCATTGTGGTGTAGCCTTCCTTATTGATGCGCGCATTAATAGGAAAATACGCAGGAGGCGTTGAAAGGCCCGACGTAACGGCTTTCACAAATTCCCCGCGCTCCATATCCTGCAACGCATAGTTGTTTTCTTTTTGCGCAGCTATAGTACTGAATGTTTCAGGGCCTAAATTCTTTCCGCAAGATGAACCGGGGCCGTGTGCAGGATATACTATCACATTACCCGGAAGTTCTTTCACCTTTTGCAGCGAATCATACATCATTGAGGCCAGCTCTTCTTTGGTCATGTTGCCGCTGAACAGATCAGGACGGCCCACATCACCCACAAATAGTGTATCGCCAGTAAACACGCAGTATGGTGCACCGTTCTCATCATTCAATACGTAACAAGTACTTTCTAAAGTATGACCCGGCGTGTGCATTGCTTTCAGCTTCAGTTTGCCTATGCTGAATTCTTCGCCATCTGTTGCCAGGTGTATCGGGAAATTAGCCTTCGTTTGCGGACCGTAAACAATAGGCGCGCCTGTCTTCTTAGCGAGCTCCAGGTGACCGCTCACAAAATCAGCGTGAAAATGGGTTTCAAAAATGTACTTGATCTTTACTCCCATTTCCTCTGCCTTCTCCAGGTACACTTCCACATCACGAAGGGGATCTATAACGGCTGCTTCGCCATCACTGGCTATAAAATATGCCGCCTCGCTCAGGCAGTTAGTATATAATTGTTCTACGTGCATTTACTTCAGAATTCAGTGAATCAATATTCCTGCAAAGGTACAAATTATACCCTCCAAAATGGGTATAAAAAGGGCTTACCGGCTTTTTATATATGCCAATAAGCCCCGTGTTTTCAGTTTTTCTAGTCCCTGCTGCGGTTAGTGAATATGAGTATATAGTACACCAGTGTAGCTATAGAGCTGATGGCAGCCACCAGGTAGGTGCGTGCCGCCCACTTCAGGGCATCGGCGGCCTGGTCGTGTTCACGACGGCTGGTAAGGCCGGTATTTTCCATCCACCTCAGCGCACGGGCGCTGGCATCGTATTCCACGGGTAGCGTTACCAGGGAAAATAAGGTTGAAAAGGCAAATAAAACGATACCTACTAATAGCAATGTCTGGTTGCCCATACCAAAACCCAGTACACCAAGACCAGCCAGTATTATCCACTGCGACAAATTGGTTGTAACTGTTACAACGGGCACCAAAGCACTGCGAAACTGCAACATGCTGTAAGCTGTCGCGTGCTGCACTGCGTGTCCGCATTCATGCGCAGCTACTGCGGCTGCAGATATACTACGCCCGGCATAAACGTCCGGGCTTAAGTTCACCGTTTTATTCTGCGGGTTGTAGTGGTCTGACAGAAATCCGCCTACTGATACCACCTGCACATCATCAATATTGTTCTCACGCAGCATACGCTCGGCTACTTCCTTGCCACTCAGGCCTGAATCAAGCGGTATCTGTGAATACTCGTGAAATTTACTTTTCAGGCGGCCACTTACCACCATACCGATCAACATCAGTATACCGGCAAGTACCATATATCCCATATAAGCTCCCATATTCTATTTTTCCTTTTTATTGATCAATACTTATCTATCAAATTGCCTACCAATGTTAAATTGTCAGTTCTACAAAGATAAACCAAGCCTCACATTGGCATTCTTTAAAATTAGTTAACAATTCCAGGAGTGCAAACATGACAAAACGCCATCCCCGGGAATGAGATGGCGTTTTGCACTGAGGGATACTACCACTTGATATTTATGCCCGCCAGCCAGTTGAAACCGGCCTGTGGGTAGTAAAAATTCTGAGTGGTGGTAGCACCGCCGTATACGTAACTATAGGTGTAACCGTTGCTTTCGTATTCTTTGTTCAGCACATTGTTCAGCATAATGTTGAAACCCAGCTCGCGGAAAGGCTTCATTTTGATGGAATAACGCAGGCGCACATCGCACAGGCCATAGGCAGCTATGCTCCTGGCGTCGTCGCTGGTGTTATCCAGGAACTGCTGACCCACATATTTACCCATAATGTCCATTTCCAAAGCCTGGCCATGCTTCATGTTCCGAAGCGGGCTCAGCGTAATGCCTCCACCGGCTACCAGGTTTGGAGAGAAGGCAATATCAGTTATGCCGTGTTTTATCTCCAGCTGTCCGCCCATATCGTAGTCATCCTGGTATTCGGTGAAGTCTATGATCTTGTTTTGTGAGTAAGTTGCGTTCGCATTGAAGGCAAGCCAGTATACGGGTCTAACAGCAGCCTGCAATTCAATACCGGCCCTGTAGCTTTCAGGTACATTGATCCGGGTGTAAGCGCCTACATCGTTTATCTTGCCTGTAAGTATCAGCTGATCTTTGTACATCATATAGTACAGGTTGGCTGCAACACTCCACTTCTGTGCATTTGCCTCGTAGCCTGCCTCTATATCGGTGAGCCTTTCCGGGCGGGGCAGTTGTGTAGGAGAGGCTTCGAAGTCGTCCCGGTTCGGCTCTTTATTCGCGACTGCTACTGATGCGTATACGCGCTGGCGTTGGCGGGAGTTATTGCTCAGCATATAGTTAATACCGCCCTTAGGATTGAAGAAACCGTAGTTCACCGTATGGCTGATTGCAGGATTTTTTCTAAAGCCGTTCATTTGATACTCAACCATGCGGTATTGCATATCAGCAAAGAGGCTCAGGTCTTTTGTAATGTCCTGCTGTGCCTTGAGATAGAAATTGACGTCAGTTTTGTTTGCATTAAGGTTATACCATTTATAGTCTGCAGGAATGTTGTGTTGCGCCCATTTCACGAAGCCGTAGTGTTTGCCTTCATATAATGCCACGCTACCGCCAAAAGTTAGCTGCGTTTTATTATAAGAGTATAATAAAGAGAATATCCCACCGTAGTATTTTGTATCTAACCACAGTTGACGGATAAGATCGGTGGACGTAATTGTGTCGTCAGACGCTGTTATATAATCTGCCAAACCATAGTCTGCATAAGATTCCCCTACTTTGTATTCATTGTAAAAACCCTTACCGCGCGTGAAGAACAGCGCAGCGTTCGCCGTAAGTCTCGAAGAAAAACTGTGGTCAAAAAAGAACTGGTAGTAGTCCTGCTGGTAGTTATCAGATTGGTCGTTGTAAGTGAAATAGTTGTATTTACGCGGATCGGAGCTAAAGAGGTTGACCGAATCCTGCGGCGCGAAATAGAGTATGCCCAGATTGTTGTAGTAGTGATTTAATAGTAAGCTATCATTACCGCGCAACTTTTCTTCAGGGGTGCCATTCCAGGCCTGGCCTGTCTTTTCCTTACCGGTCATCAGCAAAAAGCGGAACTGCGTTTTTTCACTTGCTTTCCACCCGGCTACAAATTGCAGCGCCTTCAGATCGCTGGAAGAACGGTCGAGAAACCCGTCAGAGCTAATCTTCGAAAGGCGCAGATCAAACTGCAAGCCGTTTTCGAGCAGGCCCGTACCCGCCTTCACCGTATACTTTTGAGTATTAAAAGAGCCTATGCTCACATTCGTCTCAGCCCCGGCCTTCTCCATTTGCTGCAGGGTACTGATGCTCATAGTAGCGCCGAATGCCCCGGCGCCATTGGTAGAGCTACCAACGCCCCTCTGCAACTGGATAGAGTTGACAGAAGAAGCCATATCAGGAAAATCAACGAAGAACGCGCCCTGCGATTCTGCTTCATTCACAGGTATGCCGTTTAGAGTCATGTTGATGCGGGTACCATCTGTACCCCTTATCCGCAGACCTGTATAACCTACCCCTGCACCCGCGTCGCTGGTAACAACCGCAGAGGGTGTATACTGTAAAAGTATTGGCAGGTCCTGCCCGAGGTTTACCTTCTCCAGGTCTTCTTTAGAGACCTCTGTTTTGGCAAAAGGCGCTTTAGAACCAGCTCTGAGAGAGCGTATTTCCACCGGCTGCATTTCCACCTGCCTGGTGAGTAAACCTGTGTCAGCCGTGCTGATGTTACCTGTCTGTGCCTGTGCCGAGAAACTTATAAGTCCCGCAGCGGCAAAAAGAATTCTCTTTCTTCGCATGTTTAAAACTTAAATAATACTTAATCCGGCGTGATGCACTCTACCACAAGGCAACGGAATACGTCTATACCTTGCGGGAAAATGCATACAGAGAGAAGACAGCTGAATGAACTATCCCTAACCGGCATTACCCGGTCCAGGTTCAGCGGGTATGATCTCAGCCTGTATTTAAGGCACCCCGTGCTAATTGTTTAGCAGTGCAAATGTAGGAATTGCAGACAAAAGCTTCAAAAAATGCTGCAAAAAGGAGGAAAAGTACCGGAAAAATAAAATGACGATTTGGTATTAATAAGGTAAAAATCACTAACTTCGAAATCTATATTTTAAAAAAATCAATCTAATGAAAAAGGTTCTACTTTCTTGCGGCATTGCAAGCCTGCTCTTAACGAGCATGGATGCATCTGCTCAACTAGCGTTGCAAAACTTCAACGCTCCGACATGGCCTGCAACCTGGCTGCGTTACAACCAGGACGGCCTTACACCGCATTCCAGTGTGGCATTCGTTAACAACGCATGGGTTCTTCGCACAAGAAACCAACAGCAAGGCGACTCTTGTATCGTATCAACGTCATACTACAATCCGGCTGGTACGGCCAATGATTGGGTGGTTTCTCCACAATTCATGGTAAATGGTACTAACTGCTTTTTAAGATGGGAAGAATATACTCCTGACGTGAATTTTCCTGATGGATACCAAGTGCTTTTGTCGCCAACGGGAGGCTCTGCAGTTACTGACTTTACAGTTACGTTGTTGACCGTAACGGCAGCGAACACCAACGAGTTCTTAACAAAAGTGGCAAATCTTGGAGCATATAATGGCTCTAATGTTCGTATTGCTTTTAGGAACAACTCTAATGATAAGTTCCTTCTTTACCTGGATAATATTGAAACTGTTGTACTGCCTCCGAATGCTATTTCGCTTAATACAGTTACTCCAACCCCAGGTTCGCCTACAGCTTATGGCCTTGCGGGCAACACTGTAACGATAGGCGGAACGGTACAGAATCTTGGCGCTACCAACATTACAGGCTATACTGTAACTTACCAGCAAGGTGCTAATCCACCGCAGGTATACAATGTTACCGGTGCGAATATCGTCCCTTATGGCACGGGAAATTTCACACACAACATTCCGTACACATTGCCTGCTACACCGGCTGAGTACCCGATTAATGTATGGGTAACCCTTACAGGTGATGCCGACAACACAGATGATAGCATTATGACATCTGCAGGTAGTGCCGCTTTCATGCCTGACAAGAAGCTGACTTTTGAAGAAGCGACCGGTACATGGTGCGGATGGTGCCCACGTGGATCCGCATGGATGGATTCCGTGAGCGAGGTTTATGGTAATGACCTGACGCTGATTGCGGTGCATAACAGTGATCCGATGGAACAGTTCAGCGCAAGCACACAAGCATATGATGCTAAGATAGGCAACTACATAGGTGGCTATCCTTCTATGGTAGTTGACCGCCGCTTTGAAACAGACCCGTCTAATACCTTTGCAGTTTACAACGCCCAGTCTAACTACTTTGGTTTTGCTGACATAACTATTGGTACAGTAACAACCGGCACCAATTCAGTAACAGTGCCTGTAACCGTTAAGCCAGCCATACCTCTTAGCGGAGACTACCGCCTGGCTCTTGTTATTACAGAAGAAGGCGCGAAAGGTACTACCAGCGGCTGGGCCCAGGTTAACTATTACAGTTCTACGTCTCAAAACCAAAATCTGTTCCAGGACGGAATCAATTGGAAAAACCTGCCCAACCCTGTTCCTGCTGCAAACATCATGTACGACTTCGTAGCCCGCTATATCTCTGACGTTGATGGTAACCCAGGCAGCCTTCCTGCTTCTATGAGCGCAAGCACTGACTACACTTATTCGTTTAGCAACGTAAGCACGACCGGTATGGGCCCATTGAGCCACTTACGTGTTAACGTACTGCTTATCCGTAACTCGGATGGCCAGGTGCTGAACAGTAACAACGTGATCGTTCCTACAGGAGTAGCTAATGTAAACAAGACTATCAGCGGTGTAAGCCTGTATCCTAACCCGACAAATGATCGCGCTATACTGGCTTTCACTCTGCAGAATGCAGGTAAAGCAAATGTGACAATCACTGATGCCGTTGGCCGCGTAGTTTACTCTAACGCTCAGCAATTCGGTGCAGGAGAGCAAATCCTGAATATCGAAACCGCTGACATGGTAGCTGGTATTTACAATGTAAAAATTGAGACTACAGAAGGTAGCGTTACAGAGCGCCTGACCGTGGTTAAGTAATCTTTTTTCATAGATTATTATATAGAAAAAAGCCTCACGCTCTGCGTGAGGCTTTTTTTATTACTGATGCTTTTCTATAAGGCGAAGTATGTTATGACGCACTCTTTCAACATCCTTTCCTGTCCGCCCATGCTATTTACTTCCGGCTGCTTTAACAGCATATAATGCGGCCAGCCATCGCCATCGCGCCCTTCATATTCGTAATAGCCCCTCTGGCTCAGTAATTCGCAAACTGCTATATGCATCAGGTCCTGCTTCTGCTCTTTTGAGAATTTACGCCCGGGAGTGTCCCCTAGCACGTTGATACCTATGAGGAAAAGGATGCCTTCCATATCCGGCATCTTACCGAAGCGCTCCCTCAGCATGTTTTCAGTAGCCAGCCATCTCTCTTCAAAATTGTCCATTGTTTATTAGTATTCAGTCAAAAGTAGAAAGTAGAAAGTCTACCCACAAAAAAAGTTCAGGCAAAACAGCGAAATTTTAAGTCAATTTTAGAATATTGATTCTTGAACGAATGTTGTTGATTATTATTTTTGGTTCCGCTATAACATATTAACTTGCTATAGAATAAAGCATATGGAACTGAGCACTTCTCCCGACATAAGGGAACTGAACGAACGGATACACCAGCAGAGCGCTTTTATAGACCTGCTGCAGATGGAACTAAACAAGGCAGTAGTAGGCCAGAAGCATATGGTGGAGCGCCTGCTGATAGGCCTGCTGGCCAACGGTCACGTATTGCTGGAAGGCGTACCGGGGCTGGCCAAGACGCTGGCTATTAAATCGCTGGCTTCGGCTATACATGCACGTTTTGCCCGTATTCAATTTACCCCGGACCTGCTGCCGGCAGACGTGCTGGGCACCATGGTGTATAACCCGCAGGCCCATGAATTTGCGGTTCGTAAGGGTCCTATCTTCGCCAATTTTAT
Organism: Flavipsychrobacter sp.; assembly: GCA_035626755.1. GTDB lineage: Bacteria > Bacteroidota > Bacteroidia > Chitinophagales > Chitinophagaceae > MKUN01. The sequence continues at coordinate 2,796 of DASPNB010000361.1, read as the reverse complement.
ATTGGCTGATGAAATTAACCGCGCGCCCGCCAAAGTACAAAGCGCCCTGCTGGAAGCCATGCAGGAACGCCAGGTAACTATTGGCGACAACACCTACAAGCTGGAAGAGCCGTTCCTGGTATTGGCTACGCAGAACCCCATAGAGCAGGAAGGAACCTACGAACTACCGGAAGCGCAGGTGGACCGCTTTATGCTAAAGGTGGTGATCACCTACCCGAAGAAGGAGGAAGAGCGTAATATCATCCGCTACAACCTGAATCCCGCGGGGATGGGTAAGATCAACGCAGTGGTGACCCCCCAGGACATCATCGGCGCCCGCCAGCTGGTGCGCGAGGTGTATATGGATGAGAAGATAGAACAATATATACTGGATATAGTTTTTGCTACCCGCTTCCCCGATGAGTATAAGCTGGGCAAGCTAAAGCCACTGATCAGCTACGGGGCATCACCGCGCGCAAGCATCAGCCTGGCACTGGCTGCTAAGGCATACGCGTTCATTAAGCGCCGCGGCTATGTGATACCTGAAGATATACGTGCCGTTTGCCACGATGTGATGCGCCACCGTATCGGTCTCACCTACGAAGCTGAAGCTGAAAACATCACCAGCGAACAGATACTGAACGAGATACTGAACGTGGTAGAGGTGCCGTAGAACCACGATTCTTTAGCCGCCGAAGGGGCGGCCAGGGATTTTGAAGTTTTGCCTTGATATTATGGCAATGAAAGATTTGAAAAGGCCTGCTGTTGTACAGCGGGCTTTTTTATATGGTTATGTCTGCTTGTGACGCGTGCTGACGGCTTAGAGCCGTACAGACGTTATGCAGGTACTAGCTAACAAAAAGGTATATTTGCCCCAACAATTAAGACTATGTTACCGATACAATTATTCAGGCAGAATAAGGATCTGATACTGGATGGGCTGAAAAAGAAGAATTTTAAGGACCTGGAACTGGTAGATAAGATCATATCCCTGGACGAGCTACGCCGCCATGTTCAGCTTGAAAATGATACGGTAGCCGCCGCGATAAATGCAGCTTCGAAAAACATAGGCCAGATGATGGCCAATGGCAAAAAAGAGGAAGCGGAAGCCCTGAAAAATGAAGTGGCGCAGAATAAGGACAATTCAAAAAATCTTTCGCTAAGGCTAAATGAACTGGAAGCTGAACTGCATGATATGCTGGTGCAGCTACCTAACCTGCCACATAATAGTGTACCCGCGGGGAAGACACCAGAAGAAAACGAAGTGGTGCGTACGGCAGGACAGCGCCCCGACCTGAACGCGCAGAAGTTGCCGCACTGGGAAATAATGGAAAAATACCGCCTGGTGGACTTTGAACTAGGCAATAAAATAGCAGGCAGCGGCTTCCCCGTCTATATAGGGCAGGGCGCCAAACTGCAGCGGTCACTGATCAGCTATTTTCTGAATTACAACATAGATGCCGGGTATACCGAGTATTACCCGCCTCATATGGTGAACGAGGCTACCGCTTACGGTACAGGGCAATTACCTGATAAAGAAGGTCAGATGTATCACGTAACTGCAGATGGTCTGTACCTGATACCTACGGCTGAGGTGCCTGTAACCAATGTATACAGGGACGAGATAGTACCGGAACAGAATCTACCCGTAAAAATGACCGCATATACTCCCTGCTTCAGGAGAGAGGCGGGCTCCTATGGAAAAGACGTTCGCGGGCTGAACAGAGTGCACCAGTTTGACAAGGTAGAAATAGTGCAGCTTTCTCACCCTGATAAAAGCTATGAGACGCTGGATGCCATGGTAGCACACGTGGAAAAACTACTCCAGAACCTGGGGTTGGAGTACCGCATACTGCGCCTCTGCGGTGGCGACATGAGTTTTGCTTCTGCACTCACTTACGACTTTGAAGTATACAGCGCGGCGCAGGAGCGCTGGCTGGAAGTGAGCTCCGTATCTAACTTCGAGACCTTCCAAACCAACAGGATGAAGATCCGCTTTAAAGACAGCAACGGTAAAACACAGCTGCTTCATTCGCTGAACGGAAGCTCTCTGGCATTGCCACGCATAATGGCCTGCCTGCTGGAAAACAACCAGACACCTGAGGGCGTAAGAGTGCCTGAAGCTCTGCGTCCGTACTTCGGGAAAGATATGATCAACTAATTTTGACTAATTTTCAACTATGATACAACGTATTCAAACACTGTGGTTATTCCTGGCAGGCCTGTTAAATGCCGGAGTGTTTTATTTTGATGTATACAGGGGATATATAAACATAAACGGTGCGGATACACTGGTGAGCCTGAGAGTTGGGCCCAAACTGTTCCTGATGCTGATAGCCATCGTAATGACTGCACTGCCACTCCTTGCAATTCTTATGTTTAAAGACAGGAAACGCCAGCGGAGCATGGCTGTAGTATCGGTCGTTGCCACACTAAGCTTTATTGCTGCGGCTATGACACAGGTGACTCCTTTTCTTGAAGCCAATGCAGGTATTGCCAATGACACATACTGGATAGGCATGGTGTTGCCCTTCATTAGTATCGTATTCCTGGTATTGGCGATACGTGGCATTAATAAAGACCAGAAGCTTGTAAAATCACTCGATAGATTGCGATAGTAAAAGCCCCCTGAGGGGCTTTTTTATAGCCTGTAGAAAATACCAATAGAAAAACCCTTAGCACCAAAAGGTAAAGAATAAGCCTGGGCCTGCCGCGGCTGATCGGAACTGAAAGTATATGCACTGACATCATCAACATAAATTGTCGACTTCTGGTAAGGCATGCGGGTAGCTGTGACGTCTTGGCCGTTTACAGATG
>DASPNB010000360.1:0-2261 GCA_035626755.1 Flavipsychrobacter sp. | reverse complement strand
TTCCATAAGATAATAGGTGAAGACTGGAGCCATCACCTGCCTATTATGTATCGCTTTTGGTCGACCATACTACTTAATAAAGAAGGCTACAAGGGAAACGTGATGCAGAAACACATTGACCTGGACAAACAGGTGAGACTGGAAAAAGAGCATTACGATCGCTGGCTATCGCTTTGGAAGGAAACGGTGGACGATCTCTTTGAAGGGGAAAAAGCCGGGGAGGCAAAAAACAGGGCTTCGCTGATGATCAATCTTATCAGCATGAAAGTAGACTGGTCACGCTTACCTGGCAGCATTCAATAAGCAGCTTATGTCAGCATTTACGGTATCGGGACAACTAATTGACCTCTTCGAAAGGAGAATATATCCTGCGGCTATTACAGTAAAGGATGGGATCATTGAAGAGATCAAAGAAATTGAACAGGCCCCTGATCAATATATCCTTCCCGGCTTTACAGATGCTCACGTGCACATAGAAAGCTCAATGCTGGTGCCTACTGAATTTGCAAGACTAGCGGTAGTGCATGGTACGGTTGCAACTATTTCTGACCCACATGAAATAGCCAATGTCTGCGGAGAAGAAGGCATTAATTATATGATCGACAATGCAAGCCGCACCCCTTTTAAGTTCTTCTTCGGCGCACCATCGTGCGTACCGGCTACTACATTTGAAACTGCCGGAGCCACAATCAATGCAGAAGGTATAGAGCGGCTGATGAACGATCCTGATATTTGGTACCTGGCCGAAGTGATGAACTACCCCGGCGTGCTGAATAAAGAACCCGAAGTAGTGGCTAAAATAGAAGCAGCAAAGAAAGCCGGCAAGCCTGTAGATGGTCATGCGCCCGGGCTAAAGGTAGAAGAGGCGGCCAGGTATGCAGCAGAAGGTATCAGCACCGATCATGAATGTTTCACGCTGGAAGAAGCAGTAGACAAGATAAAGGCCGGAATGAAGATATTGATACGTGAAGGCAGCGCGGCTAAGAATTATGAGGCCCTGCATAGCCTGTTGGCCTCCCACCCTTCATCCGTTATGTTTTGCAGCGACGATAAACATCCCGACGATCTTGTATTGCACCATATCAACGAGCTTGTGAGACGTTCTCTGCAAAAAGGTTATGATCTTTTTGATGTACTGAATGCAGCTTGCGTGCACCCTGTTTTGCACTACAAAGTTCCTGTAGGGCTGCTGAGAGTAAATGACAGTGCGGACTTCGTAGTAGTAGATAATTTTGAAAATTTTAAAATCCTCAAGACATACATACAGGGTCAGCTAGTAGCGGAGAATGGGAAATCGTTGCTTGCACATGAAAAGATTGAGGGTGTCAACAACTTTGATGCTGACAAGAAAAAAGTTGAAGACTTCAGGGTAAGCTGTAAAAATGCCTCGGCGGGTATCCGCGTTATTGAAGCACAAGACGGCCAATTGATAACAAACGAGTTGATATGGCAGGGAAGAAACGATGGAAAGGACTGGCTGACTGATATAGACCATGACGTGCTGAAAATAGTTGTAGTAAACCGCTACACGAAGTCAGCGCCTGTTGCCATAGCTTTCATTAAGGGTATTGGCTTAAAAAAAGGGGCCCTGGCTTCAACTGTTGCTCATGACTGCCATAATATAGTTGCGGTGGGCACCAATGATAAAGATATTTGCAATGCCGTAAATACACTGATAGATGTCAAAGGCGGCATCAGCGTTGCAGATGGAGATAGGATAAGCCACATGCCTTTGCCGGTAGGCGGACTGATGAGTACAGATGAGGGAGAAAAAGTTGCTGCACTCTATTCGGAGCTGGACCGGAAAGCAAAAGAGCTTGGCACCCATCTACACTCGCCCTTTATGACCTTGTCTTTTATGGCCTTGTTAGTAATACCATCACTAAAGCTGAGCGACAAGGGCCTGTTCAGTGGCAAGACCTTTTCTTTTACCTCTATAGAAGTATAAAGGCCCCTTTGCAGAGGCCTTTGTCTTACTTGTTATATTCTTTTAGTGCCGCCTCCAGGCAATCCATCGCTTTGTTGATGTCATCTACATTCAGCACATAAGCGAGACGCACTTCGTTCTTACCCTTTCCTTTAGTAGCATAGAAACCCGCAGCAGGAGCCATCATTACCGTTGCCCCATTATGGGAGAAGCTCTCCAGCAGCCACTGGCAGAACTTTTCGCTGTCATCAACCGGAAGCTGAGCCATCGCGTAGAAAGCACCACCGGGCAAAGGGCATTTCACACCATCCATCGCCTGTAGTCTTTGTACCAG
>DASPNB010000359.1:0-6271 GCA_035626755.1 Flavipsychrobacter sp. | reverse complement strand
GAAGATGGTAAGGTGGAAGTGCGTGAAATACAAGAACTGAAAATGTAAATTGGAAGAAGACCAGTATAAGATCAGCCAATTGACCGACCATCTTTTCCGCCAGCAATCGGGAAAGATGGTCGCTGTTCTTACCAAAATATTTGGTACAGAGAACTTACAGCTGGCCGAAGATGTGGTGCAGGACACCCTTCTGCAGGCTATGGAAACCTGGAAGCTGAAGGGTGCTCCTGATAACCCCGCCGCCTGGCTTTACCGTGTGGCAAAAAACAAAGCAATAGACATCATTAGGCGGAACAAATTTTCTGTGCAATACGATTTCAGCGACAACGAGCGGGCCTTGCTGCAATCGGAATATACGCTCAATACGGTAATGGATGGTTTTTGGAAGGAAGAGATAATAAAGGACGACCAACTGAGGATGATGTTCGCCTGCTGCCAGCCGGCGATATCGGAAGAGGGGCAGATAGCCCTGATATTGAAGACCCTTTGCGGTTTCAGCACAGCTGAGATCGCAAAGTCCTTTCTTACTTCGGAAGATACTATCTCCAAACGCCTGTACCGCGCCAAAGAGTTTTTCAGGGAAACGAAAATGCGACCTGAGTTTCCGCCCCCCGGCTCATTAAAGACCAGGCTGGAATCTGTACTCAAAGCCATCTACCTCATCTTCAATGAAGGTTATAATTCTACCCACTCAGACTCCCTGATACGAAAAGATCTGCTGGTCCAGGCTATGTACCTCTGCAAATTGCTCTGCTCCGCTGAATATACCGCACGACCGGAAGTATTCGCCGCCATGGCGCTTATGTTCTTCCACGCAGCCAGGGTAGACAGCAGGCTGGGCGACGAGGGTGAGATCATTTTACTTTCCAGCCAGGACAGATCCAGCTGGGACAGGCTGCTGATTGACGAAGGGAACGTCTACATGAACAAAGCTGCTTTTGGTGATGAATTAAGTGCCTACCATATAGAGGCAGCCATTGCTTATGAACATTGCTCTGCCCGGAGCTTTGAAGAAACCAACTGGGAACGCATACTTATGTACTATGATTGGCTGGTGAAAATAAATCCCTCAGCGTTTGTTTTGCTGAACAGGCTGATAGTAATCTATAAACTATACGGCGCTGAGAAGGCCCTGGATGAGATCATCGCCTCAGACAAGCGTAGGGAATGGGAAAAGAACTATCTATATCATAGCCTTCTGGGAGAAATATATACAGGTATAGACAAGGGAAAAGCCAGGTCTTCTTTTGAGTGTGCTATAGTGCTCACACAATCTGCCACCGAAAAGGAATTACTGAAAAAGAAGATCGCCGCGCTTTGATCAGCCCACTATAGCATTACGAAACATCTCTCCGTATTTGCGCTTATAGTCTTTAGGGGAAAGGCCGGTGAATCTTTTAAAGATATTCCGGAAAGAGCTAAAGTCCTCATAGCCCGTTTCATGCGCTACTTCCTCTACCGTGTCTTTTCCTTTTTCCAGGAGCTTTTTTGCTGCCTCTATCCTTACCCGTTGTATATACTCCAGTGGTGTATTACCTGTGAAAGCCGTAAACTTCCTGATAAAAGTTCGTTCCGACATGTTGAAGTGTTCAGCCAGGCCGTTTACTGAAAGTTTGCTTCTGTAGTTACGTTCTATATGTTTCTGTACGTTGCTTATTTCCGTGTTTCCATGCTGGTGTTGCAGGTTAAAGATTGAAAACGCGTTTTGGCCGGTATCATGCACCTGTATCATGAAAACTTTGGACATTGCCAGCGCTATGTCACGTCCGCCAAATTTTTCTATCAGGTAGATCATTAGCGATGTGAACGAGTAGGCTGCTCCGCTGGTATATAGCCTGCCTTCGTCCACTATCACTTTGGCATCTTCAAGTGTCACCCCCGGGAAGAGTTTTCTGAAGAAGGGTGCCCCCATCCAGTGTGTGGTGGCGCGCTTTCCCTCCAGGAGGCCGGTGGCGGCCAGCATAAAAGTTCCCATGCACATTGCCGCTACGTCCGCTCCGTTGTGGTATTGCTTTGCAATCCATTTCATCAGTCCGGTCTCATTCTGAAGGGTCTTTTCTATCACGTCAAAATCCATGGCGGGCACGAGGACCAGGTCATATTGCTTACGGTTGTTTACGGTTTTATTGCCAACCACGTAGAATGGCAGGTTTCCGGCCAGGTTTGAGGAGTTGACAATATCCACTTCAAAATTTTCTTTGGAAGCCACATTCAGGGCCTTCGATACCATGCCCACCTTGGCAAGCATGTCATAAGGTCCGGTTACACTGGTGGTTACCACGCCTTCATAATTAAGTACGGCTACTTTCATTTCTTACTCTTTGCGCAAATCTATTTATTCAGCCACAATAAAAACATAGTGGCAGTTTTGCCTAGCTATTTTGTCAGTTTTGCCAAGGCAGACGTTGGGTGTCCCCGCTTAGTTTTGTCATTCAATAAATCAATCGAACATGGAAAACAATATGGTAAACTGGTTTGAAATACCGGTAACAGACATGGCGAGGGCCAAAAAATTCTATACAGCAGTATTTGGTAGAGAGCTAACCGACGCTGCCATGCCGGGAATGGAAATGGCTATGTTTCCCTGGACGCAGGGCGCTCCCCACGCAGCCGGCTGCATCATAAAAGCTGACGGATTTCAGCCATCCGCCACCGCCACCGCAGTGTATTTCCTATGCGACGACGTGGCCAACGAATCAGGGCGTATAGAACAGAACGGCGGAAAGATATTGGTGCCGAAGTTCTCTCTCGGCGATTGGGGCTTTGCCGCACACTTTTTGGATTCTGAAGGAAACCGTTTAGGTTTACACTCTACCAAATAAAATTGCTATGGCGAAAGCAAGTAAAAAAGCGCCTGTTAAAGTTGTAAAAAAGACAACCGCCAAAAAGACGGCGACAAAAAAGACCGCCCCTGTAAAGAAGGCCGCTGACGGTAGCAATGCGGATAAAATAGATGAATACCTAGCGAAGAAGAATAACCCCATGACTGCTGAGATACAGCGGGTACGTGAGATAATATTGGGTGTAAGTGATAAGATAGAAGAGGACATCAAATGGAGCGTCCCCACATTTATGTACAGGGGTAATATCGCCTCCTTCTTCATGAATGCTAAACAGCATGTAAGTCTCATGTTCCATTATGGAGCTTCCATTCCTGACAAGGCCGGCTTGCTGGAAGGCGATGGCCAGGTCGGTCGTGTAGCAAAGTTCACCGACATGAAGGACGTGGAGAAAAAGAAAGCCGCCCTGCAGGCCATTATTAAGGAATGGATCAAAATGAAAGACGCTGAATAAAAATATCATTATGGCAAAAGGAACGAAGCAGGATCCCTGGAAATTAAAGACACCGCCCCTTACTTCCGACTACGAAATGTATAAGGACGAAAAGGATGGCAAAGAGATTATTGTCTGTACGGTGGGTAAGACAGTACTTCATTACGATTACAGGGCTATCAAGCACCTCCACGAAATGCTCAAAAAACACGGCGACTGGATGGAGCTTGGCAGCGCCGACGAACAGAAGCCCGCCAAAGAAGGAACCGTAGAGGCCTGGGGCCGCTCCGAAAATAATCCCGTTGGTGGCTGGTACGGACTGAAAAAAGGGCTGCGTGGCCGCTTCGGTATGTATATCCCGCCGCTTATGGAGGAGCTGGGCCTGGCAGAAGTAGAACACAATCCCCGTAATAACAGGATGAGAGCAAAATAATATAGAAAGAAGGTCATTGCGGGCCGGAGCCCGCAATGATCTTCCTTCGCAACGGCGAAGCGAAGTATGCTTCAACACCTGCCATTTTCGAACACCTTTGCGACTCTTTGCGTTTAAGTATACCTACATCTGCCGCTCAAATCTCCCGCTCACCTCGATAAACCGTATCCGGTAATATATAGACACCTTCTCACCCGGGGCGCGGTTGTGCCAGCGTTGCTGTTGTGTCTCGGGCGGCAAGGATGTTTCGCTCACTTTCATTTCCAGCATTTCCTCCGAAAAATATTGGCGGGCTTCTGCTATATCCTTTTCTTCCGTAAGTTCTTCGTATTCACCCCATACTATTACACAGCGCCAATTGGAATAATCCTTTATCTCATCTACCTCAAAGCACACTTCGGGTGCAGCGCGCATCATGGCTATTTTCATCCCTTCGTAGGAGTGACAAAGAATATGGTCACCCATAAACACATAGCTGATAGGCACTACATAGGTCCGCTGCCCGTCATTGCAACCCACACGGCATATCAGGTTATTCTGCAGCACTTCGGCTATCTCGCTTTCTGTAAGTATTCCAAGCATGAAGCAAAATTAGCCAATTGCCACGATCACAGAAATGATATCTGTCACTGCACACTGCCACTGCTATCTGCCACTCAAAAACTGCCACTGCCGACCGCTGCTGCCAACTGCCGCTGCTCACTGCCACTGCTCACTGCCACTAAAAAAAACTGCAACTGCCGCTGCACACTGCCGCTGGACCCGTTAAGCGCTCGTTAACTATATATAAAGCCTTGGTTAAGAATGGGCTATTAATTGCTGATACACCTGCCCTTTGATAAACTTTGCATTATCACTATAGTCAACGCAGTTAAATGGCAACGATGATCACGGGAATATTACTCAAGAGCTACCTCACCGTAGCAAGGCTTATGGGCGACATAGACCGCAGGCGCAAAAGCAATGCGAAAGTAAAACTGCCGGGCACAATGCCGGCAGTCCCTAAAAAAGTGAAGTTGAAACAGGCTTAGTCCTCTATCAGGTTGCCTTTGTCGTCGCTATGCGGCTCATGCAGCTCTACTGGCTTGGCTGTCGTCTTCCTCAGCCGCATATTCAGCATTTCCACCCCGAAGGAGAAAGCCATCGCGAAGTACACATAGTTCTTCAGATGCATCTCATGCGCGCGTTCACTATCCCAGCCTTCTATTATCAGCACCAGGCCTATCATCACCAGGAATGAAAGCGCCAGCATTTTCAGCGTGGGATGTTTATGTATAAATGAAGAGATCCTTTCACTAAAGAAGAACATCACTATCATCGCAATGATCACAGCCGTTATCATCACCGGCAGTATCTTGGCTATACCCGAGGCCGTAATTACGCTGTCAAAAGAGAACACCATGTCTACCAGTATTATCTGCAGCATAGCTTTGCCAAAAGTGTTCAGTTTCTTGGTCTCGCCGGGTTTTAGTTCTTCCTCGCCTTCCAGTTTATGGTGTATCTCCATCACCGTTTTATAGAGCAGAAAAAGGCCGCCACCCAGCATTACCAGGCTCGCCAGGTCAAAGCTCTTGTCCCAAACGGTGAAGACAGGCTTCCCTTTCTGTTGCAGCAGCCATCCCAGCGCGAACAGCAACACAGTACGCGTCAGTATCCCGAAGATCATCCAGTACCTTCTCGCCTTCAGCCTGTGCTCCTTCGGCATCCGTCCCATAATGATGGAGACGAAGATCACATTATCTATACCAAGTATTATCTCCAGCAATGCCAGCGTTACAAGACTTATCAGTGAGTCTGCCGTGAACATTTGCATTATTGCTTCCATAGCTATTTTTTCTTTATTATTATCTAACCATTTACGACCTAAAACCTACGACCTACAACTCACGACTTTAGACTCACGACTTTAGACTCACGACTTTAGACCCAGTATCCCTTTACAAATATTACTCGCTATCGCCGGGCCTTCATATATAAAGCCCGTATACACCTGTACCAATTTCGCACCAGCCTCCAGTTTCTCTATCGCGTCTTCGGCGGTAAATATACCACCCACGGCCATAATAGGTATGCGGCCATTTCCTTTTTCGTTCAGGTAGCGGATCACCTCGGCGGCTCGCTTTGTTACGGGTTTGCCGCTCAGTCCGCCGGCACCTATGGCTTCCACCTCAGCTTTGCTTGTGCGCAGGTTGCTGCGGTCTATGGTGGTATTGGTAGCTACTATACCGCTTATCCCGGTTTCCTGCACTATAGCCACTATATCATCCAGTTGCGCGTTAGTCAGGTCCGGGGCTATCTTCAGCAGCAGTGGCTTGGGCTTGCCCCATTGGGTGTTCAGTTCCTGCAGGCGGTTCAGTATACGCATCAGTGGTTCCTTGTCCTGTAGCTCGCGCAGGCCCGGTGTGTTCGGGCTGCTCACGTTCACTACAAAGTAGTCTGATACTTCGTACAGGTCTTTCAGGCATATCTCGTAGTCGCTGAGGGCGTTCTCATTAGGGGTGTCTTTGTTCTTGCCTATGTTGCCGCCTATAATGATCCGCTCCTTGCGGTGGCGCAGCCTTTCCG
>DASPNB010000358.1:0-4081 GCA_035626755.1 Flavipsychrobacter sp. | reverse complement strand
AAAAAAACTCTGGCTGGCTACAATTTTAGGCCCAATATATATCGAGTGTCTTCTAAAAGTGCCTCCTACATTGAGATAGGTATTGACCCCTGTATACGACAAGCCAGCCGAAAGAGATACATATGGGATGAAGCCGTTCTGGGCCCGCAGTTCTGAAAAGTTAAGAACGCACAATAGTGAAAGTCCCAAGACATAAGCCAGCCATTTTTTCTTCAGCAACATTGTTCAAAAATAAGCCATCCGCTGGATAATACTTTGTTGGTACATTTGGCATGGCAAACACAGCTTAAATGATCAGGACAGATTTTTTGATAATAGGCTCGGGCATAGCAGGTTTAACCTTTGCCGTGAAAACAGCGAAGCAGTTTCCCGATAAGACAATCACCATTCTCACTAAGGCAAATACAGATGAAACAAATACAAAATACGCCCAGGGTGGTATAGCTGTTGTTAACGACATGGAAAAGGACAGCTTCGAAAAGCATATTGAAGATACAGTCGTGGCTGGTGATGGTCTTTGTAACCAGGCAATTGTGGAGCTGGTAGTAAAGGAAGGTCCGGAACGTGTAAATGAAATAATTGACTGGGGTGCCCGCTTTGATAAAGACGAAGAAGGGGACTATAAACGCGGAAAAGAAGGCGGCCACTCAGAGTTTCGTATTCTTCATCATAAAGACATAACCGGTTTCGAGATAGAACGAACTCTTGTTGATGAGGCAAAGAAGTACGGCAATATTAACATACACAACCATTGGTTTGTACTCGATATTATAACCCAGCATCACCTTGGCTTTTTGATCACTAAGTCAACTCCGGACATTGAGTGTTATGGAGTTTATGCTTTGAACCTTCAAAATAACAATATTGAAAAGATACTAGCCAAGGTGACACTTATGGCTTCAGGTGGCGCCGGGCAGGTATACCGTACCACTACCAATCCGAAGATCGCCACCGGTGACGGTATTGCCATGACCTATCGCGCAAAGGGCCGGATAGAGAACATGGAGTTCATCCAGTTTCATCCCACGGCTTTGTATGAAGTGGGAGTCAGTCCTTCATTTCTTATTACAGAAGCTGTTCGTGGTGATGGTGGTATATTGCGAAACAAGGAAGGTGGAGCATTTATGGCGAGCTACGACTCGCGCGCGGATCTTGCCCCGCGTGACATAGTAGCGCGTGCCATAGACAGCGAGATGAAACGGACGGGTACCGAACACGTTTATCTCGACTGCCGCCATATGAACGCAGAGAAATTCAAAGCGCACTTTCCTAATATTTATGCCAAATGCAAAAGCATAGGCATAGATGTCATGCAGCAGATGATACCCGTGGCTCCTGCAGCGCACTATTGCTGCGGAGGTATAGAGACCGATAGCAACGGACATTCCTCTATTCGTAATCTCTACATCTGTGGTGAATGTTCCAGTACGGGTTTACATGGTGCTAACCGCCTGGCCTCGAATTCCCTTTTAGAGGCGCTAGTCTTTGCCCACCGTTGCGCCGTGGATGCGGCAGCAAGAATCGATAATATACAGTTCTACGATAATGTTCCGGATTGGAACGCCTCAGGGACAACCGATCCCAAGGAAATGATTCTTATAACCCAAAGTCTGAAGGAATTGCAGCAGGTAATGTCAGACTATGTGGGCATTGTCCGCAATGATATTAGGCTGGAACGAGCCATGAGAAGAATAGACCTGCTGCACCAGGAAACGGAGGAGTTATATAAGACGACGTTTGTTTCTCCCCAGCTTTGTGAACTGCGCAACCTTATTACCATAGGTTATCTCATCGTGAAAAGTGCGCAGTTCCGCAAAGAAAGCCGAGGACTTCACTACAATACCGATTACCCCCGGAAAAGCGATCTGCTGCAAGATATAGTGTTATAGAAAAGAGCGACCCATGGTCGCCCTTTTGCTATTTCGGTTTAAGCCATTCGTGGTTCGAGTTTTCGTTCTCCTATTTGCTGCCTCCACATGGCGTAATACAATCCTTTTTCTTCTATAAGGTCCAGGTGAGTGCCTGTTTCTATTATGCGGCCTCTTTCTAACACGAATATCCTGTCGGCATGCATAATAGTAGATAGCCTGTGTGCGATCATGATGGTTATATGTTGTCTCTGATCAGTGATGTTGCGTACTGTCTGCGATATTTCTTCCTCTGTCAGTGAATCCAAAGCGGATGTGGCTTCATCAAATATCATTAGTCTCGGGTTACGCAGTAAAGCGCGGGCAATTGATAAGCGTTGCCGTTCGCCGCCTGAAAGCTTCAGCCCGCCCTCTCCTATCATAGTGTCAATCCCATTCTCAGCTCTCGCAAGCAGGTTCTGGCAAGCTGATTTGTTGAGCACATTGGTGATTTCTTCGTCGGTAGCAGAAGGGTTAACGAACAGCAGGTTTTCCTTTATAGTGCCGGAGAAAAGCTGTGTATCCTGCGTCACCATGCCTATCTGGTAGCGTAGCTCTTCAAGGTCTATCCTGTCGTCGGGGAAGTTATTATAGAATATCTTGCCTTTGTTAGGATGGTATAAGCCTACAAGCAACTTTACCATCGTAGTCTTGCCTGAGCCTGATGGCCCTACAAAGGCAATGGTCTCACCTTTTTTTACCTCAAAGGATATATCCTCCAGGGCGGGCTTTGTCGCTGTATTGTGCTGGAAACTTACATCCTCAAACCTTAATCTTTCTATCTCGTTTAGTTTTTCCGGTACCTCTGGTTTGCGTTCTACAGGCTTTTGCAGCAAAGTTTCTAAATTCTCCAGCGATGCCTGCGCTTCGCGATAGCTCAGTATTACATTGCCAAGTTCCTGCAGTGGCCCGAATATGAAGAACGAGTAAAAGTTCATAGCTATCAGCGCACCCAGTTCTATTTTGTCAGAAAAGAGGAAGTACATCAGCGTAAACATCACGCACTGCTGGAGGAAGTTTACAAAAGTGCCCTGTACAAAGCTGATGGAGCGGATGCTCTTAACCTTTTTCAGTTCCAGCTTCAGTATTTTATAGGTATTGGCATTCAGGCGGTGTATCTCCTGGTTGGTAAGTCCCAGGCTTTTCACCAGTTCTATATTTCTCAGAGATTCGGTCGTCGATCCTGCCAGTGCGTTTGTTTCTTTAACAATAGTTTTCTGTATGGTCTTAATTTTTTTGCTCAGAGCACTGGTAAGAAAACCCAGCACAGCAGCACCCACCACATATACAAGCGGCAGCATGGGATCAAGCGAAAAGGCGTATACTATAACGAACACAATGCCTACTAATGTGAAGAAGACCACGTTCACAAAGTTCATAATGAAACGCTCGCAATCGGTCCTCACCTTTTGTAGTGTTGACAGCGTTTCGCCACTGCGCTGATCTTCAAATTCCTGGTAGGGCAGGCGAAGGGCATGTTTCAGTCCGTCTGTATATACCTGCGCTCCGAATTTTTGTATCACCACGTTTACTGTATAGTCCTGGAAAGCTTTGGCTATTCGTGATACCATCGCCACACCTATCACCATCAGCAGGGCATTGATCAGGCCTGAATAAAATTCGTCGGCTGACAGTTCATCGGCATGCTTGGCATACTTGTCAATAATGATGTTACCGAAGATATATGGATTGAGCAGGGAGAAAACCTGGTTTACTGCCGCCAGCAGCAAACTGATAAATATCAACCCCTTGTATCTGCTTAAATATTGTAAAAGTAATTTCATAGAAGCACAAAGGTAATGTGTAGCGTCTCTCCCGTCGCTAATAGGGCATTAAGACTTTTCTATATTTAGCTATGAATGTTTTGAAAAGAGGGTCTGCAGCATCCCGCCCACCACTTTATCAATAGGTAACGTAAAGGTTGCGCCTGATACTTCGTTTAGAGGCATCCAATAGGTCCTTTCCCCGTCTATATGGTTGGTAATGGCGGCCTTTGGGTCTCCGCCTGCTACAAAGTAGTAGATGCTGAGTACCTGTGTATCGTCAAAGGCCGACTGCTGAAAGAAATCTGTGGTATAAAAATGTTCCAGTACTTCTATATCTATTCCCAGCTCTTCTTCCCATTCCCTTTTCAGTCCATCAACCGTGCCTTCGCCGAGGTCGAGCCCACCACC
>DASPNB010000357.1:0-3780 GCA_035626755.1 Flavipsychrobacter sp. | reverse complement strand
GGCTACCATATCTTCAGGATTGAGCCCTTTTTCAGCAAGGAACCCTGCCCAAGATTGCTGCAGTTCAACCGGGGTCAGTTTAGAGTCAATTTTCATCCAATACAGCGGAATTTCACGCGGCTTGAATGTCTGTAAACCCATAGGAGTGAACTCTTTCTGGAACGCTTGCAATACCCTTGTCATTTGTACGGTTGCCTTGCGTATTATGGTATCCTTCGTGGGCGTTAGCGGGAAAAACGTGTCCGTAACGGAAGGTTGCTGCAGCAGCTTTTTCAGGTCTTTGATGCCCTGCCCGCCGTCCTGGTAGTATAATCCCCACTCGGTTTGGAGATCTTCAAAGGATAAGCCTACTTCGTTCATTGTTTATGGATTTAGATATTAACTAATGTTTGTTTCGTTTTAGAATTATTACAGTCCGAGGTCTTCCTTCGCCTGCTTGATGTGCGGCAGGTTAGCTAACTTCTCTTTGGCACCAGGTTGCTCATGTGCGCCGCCTTTATCCTGTTTCTGACCCTTATCGCCGAAGAAAGCGTCGGCGCCGGATTTAGCTTCTTCCAATTGCTGCGTCAGCGTGGCTTTTTCACCTTCCAGTGTCACAACCTTGGCGTTAGCTGTGGTCAGTTGTTCCTGCAGGGCGGTTGCGTCGCTCGCTGCCGCCTCGGCTTCCAGTCGTTCGTTGGCCTGTGAGAGCGTGCGGATGGTGGTCGCGTTCTGGCTGAGTTCAGCGTCAATATTGTTCAGGTGTTCTTCTGTAAGAAGGAAACCGCCTTCAACAACTTCAAAGCTTCCTGCGTTAGCTACGGTCAGAGTTTTCTGAAATGCAGCGTTATCTTTTTTTGTACTCATAGAGTAAGTTTTTTGTTTTTTCTTGGGTGCCACTTCCATGGCTATTTTCAATGTTTCTTCAAAACTTTTTATATCATCCACAAGCCCGTATTTCATAGCGTCCGCGCCGTAGTACAATTTGCCTGTTAAAACGTCCTCTTTTTTGAGGTCGATCTTCCCCTGCCGGTAGCCTTGTACATTCCGCAGGAATACGTTGTTAACCGGGTCAAGAAATTCTTCAACCAACTGTTTTTTGCCGGTTTCGGTACCTGCTTCAGCATCCCGGAAAATGCGATTCTTATCGCTGGAGCGTGTGGCGTAGAACTCGTGATACTTTATTCCCAGGCGCTCGCGATATTCTTTTGAATCGCTCCAGGACATCATTGTTCCGATACTTCCTATTATTGTTGTTTCTGAGCCCGCGAAGATCATATCAGCCGAACCGCCGGCCCAATAACCGGCACTGCACATCATATCGTCGGCAAAGCTGATAGTGTGCTTCTTTTTGCGGACTTCGCTGTAGTCTGTAGCGAATGCTTCCGTACCTTCGACCGTACCGCCCGGAGTATCTTCGAAAAGCAGGACGGTTTCAACACTCTTGGCTTCTCCTGCCTGCCGGATTAACTGCCTCAGGCTAGCGGTACCAAAATCGCCGCAGAAGTCAGCCTTCATCATCGGTCCAAATAGCTGTATAACAGCCACTTTACTCCCCTCAAATCCTTTAAAATCTCTGAGGCCATAGCGGTCGGTCGGTGCTACTGCCACTCCATCAATTGCAAAGAGCTTGCGGATAGCTTCCTGAGTTGCATGGCGTTGTTCTGCATCATCATCATCGTGGTATGATTTAAGCTTCTGCAGGCTAAACTCGCCGTTTTGCTTCGCACTCTCTATATAAGCCAGCAAGGATAACGCTGCACCAGGCTCTATGAGCCAGGGCTTATTATAAATGCTCAACGCAACTTTTATATCCACGATACAAACATAGATTGAGCTGTACGGGCGGGAAAGGACAGCTATTAAAGACAAACGCCCCGACAGAAGCGGGGCGTTTTCTAAACCAAACCTTATGAGAAACTCTTCATTTAGCTACGGAAGATCATCGACAAACGCCAATGTTTGCCATGCCTCGCCATCCCATAAATAAAACCGTTCGTCGGAGTTATTATACACCAGGCACCCGGACTTTCTTTTTGCGATAGCAATTTTCCCAGTGTCGGTTGGAGCAAAATAAATGTGGTATCTCGCACCCGCCGAGTCGCCAATTTGCAGCCATGACGAACTATCTGCCGGGCTTGGCTTCGTCGTTCCGACAATCACGGACTTTTTAAAGACGTGATGCAGATAGGTGTAAGTGCGGGTTTGCACCTGCGCCATGGCTTGTGGCAGATATTCCTGCGGTGTCAGCAGAAGTCCTAATGCAGCTACCAGCGCTGTCAGGAAAGTGTACTTAATCAATTTTTTCATTTTACAATGTTTTAGATTACCAAATCGTGAACCCAAAACTATACCTGTGAAACAGGCGGGGAAAGGACAATGCAACGTTATACCGGCGCCAACTGTCCTATAAGCTTGTATAGCCAAAACAGGTCGGTAGGCTGTAGTATGGGCGGTTTCGTACATTCCTGCCAAAGGAAGGCAACGTTCGTCCCGGGAATACCTTTTACAGTATTGCCGGTGTCCTGGCTCTGAGTGAACCGTACGGGGTTTTCTTTATCGCCCAGCACCTTTATAACTCCGTTGGCAAGCTGTACCATGCATACAAACCGCTCGTATGCCATGCGTTCAAGGCTTAGCTGGTTTGCGGCGCTGTCGAAAGGTATCATTGCGTTTACCTGTACATCGAAATATGGACCGCCTTCACCTTCCTTTTGTTCTTCACGGTACCCCCCGTTTGTGGGCGGGACGAAGGCGTAGTACCATGTAGCGCTTACCGGCTGCGTTACATAGCCGTTGGTATTGTTGAACGTGCTGAAGGTGGTTACATTGCCGACGGGTGTAAAGAACAAAAGCTGCACGCTTCCCGGGCAGGAAGTGGCCTGTTTCAGGCTGTCAAGTCCGTTGTAGTTCAGGTTCCCGTACATGCCTTAAAGGTATCTTCATCACCCGAAACGGGAAGGGACAAGTTCGCAAAAAATTCTTTTTTCTTTTTTAACCTGTTTCGGTAACGCGACTCCTTCTTTTTGAGTGCATCGATGGTGATGTCTCCTTCATCTTCCGAGTCTACGGCTATCTCAATGCCGTACTTCTCGGCGAAGGAAATAAGGGATTGTTCTTTACCGTTGTAGCGCTTCCCGTTATCTATGTGTGCATTGGTATAGAGGTAAAGGTTCTCGTCAAACGAGTTTTCCAAAAACCGGTTGATAGTGAGCATGCTGGCGCGCGGAAATTCACTACCGATAGCGGCAAACTGCCACTTCGTTATTTCTATTTCAAGGAGGTCCGGCCGCTCTTTCATGAATAGCTTGTAATACCAGTCACGTATGCTCCTGTTCTCATACACGTTTTTTTCCAGCGACTGAATGACGATTATACCGATAGTGGTTTTGTTGTCCGCTTTTATAGGGTCGCCGAAGAGTGCCGTAGCAAATTTCCTGATGTACGGCTTGCATGGCACTTTAAGAGTGTAGTAGTGTTGTGAGGTCAAGCTGTGGGTCAGTCTTGGTTTCATCAAAACTAACCTTTCCCTCCAGCACAGCCTTGTATATGTGCAACGAGTTTGTAACTACTTTGGAACGCTTGTAGGGTGGAAAGGTTTCCAGCCATTCTATTAGTTCAGGCGGCAGCATGTAGGACCGTAACTTCTTTTTCTCAGCAGCGCTCATTGGTTGCCGGCCTACTGATTTCTTTTGGTTGCTCATTGGGGTAAATTTACAATGGTAATTTCAATTGTTGTTCGTCCTTCCAATTGCGGCCATATCTGCGGTTGTCTGCGTGCTGTTTGGCATCGTGCCCGAG
>DASPNB010000356.1:0-2057 GCA_035626755.1 Flavipsychrobacter sp. | reverse complement strand
CCTCCTCCAATATGCCTTTCATCCCCGGGTTGAAATCTCCGTCCGGTTCTATACCCAACTGTTTGCAAATCTCTTCGAGCGCAACCTGGTGTTGTTTTGTTTCGGCGTGGTGGGCTGCCAGCAATTTCTTCAGGCCAAGGTTCTTTGCGCGGTCTATCATTTTGGGCATGGCTTCCACCAGCATTTTCTCTGCGCTCCAGAGTACTTGTATTTCATGACAGAACAACTGTTCTAAATTCTTTATTGCTTTCATGTTTATTTGTTTTAACGGTCCATTTCCGGCTTCATTACAACTTTAACACAGTCGTCGGTTTTGTTCTTAAACATATTGTAGGCTTCGGAAGCTTTTGATAGCGGCAGTCGATGTGTTATTATGTCGTCCAATACCACCTTGCCACTGCGTACAAATTCAAAACACTGATCTATATACATATGAGTCTGTGCCTGGCCGAACTGCATGATGAGTCCTTTATCGAAAATGCGGTGTATAGGGAAGTTGTCGTAAGGGCTTGCATAAACACCAACTACGGATACAATGCCATTTCTGCGTACCGCTTCAGTGCACATCTCCATTACTTTCGGCGTACCTTTCTCCATATTTATAATGGTATTGACCTTTTCCAGAAAAGTGCGGTTGGCTTCCATACCTACAGCATCAATAGCCACGTCAGCACCACGACCATTTGTCAAAGAACGGATCTTTTCCATCAGGTCATCGTCTTCGGAGTTCAAGGTTTCGACATTGTTTACCGAGCGGGCTTTCTGCAGACGATATTCCAGCGGGTCAACGGCTATTACTCTCTCAGCACCATTGAGCCATGCTGCTTTTTGAGCCATCAGTCCTACGGGACCGCTGCCGAAGATCACCACTGTGTCTCCATGTTTTACTTTGCCCCATTTCACGGCACTCCAGCCGGTAGGGAAGATGTCTGTCAAAAAAACCACCTGGTCATCATCCAGTCCTTCCGGGATTATTTTAGGGCCCGCGTTGGCAAATGGCACCCGTACATATTCTGCTTGCCCGCCGTTATAGCCACCATACATATCCGTATAGCCGAACATCCCGCCCCCTTTTCCTTTCAGCAGATCTCCTTCGGGGCCATACATTTCCGGATTGCTGTGTTCACAACTGGGATGATAGCCTTGCTGACAAAAAAAGCACTGTCCGCAGGCGATAGTGAATGGCACCACTACGCGGTCGCCCTTTTTCACTCTTGTCACCTGAGGTCCTACTTCTTCCACGATGCCCATGAACTCATGTCCCAGCACCTGGTCACGCAACTGCGGAACGAAGCCATCATAGATATGCAAGTCGGAACCGCAAATGGCTGTTGTGGTTACTTTCAGGATTATATCTTCAGGATGCCCGATCTTAGGATCTTCGACATTGTCAACGCTTATGTCGCCGATCTTGTGAAATACTGCTGCTTTCATAACTACTTATTAAATGAGTTCTGATAGTTTCAGCCAAAAACAACTATGCCTTATCAGGCATGGTTTAGTGTTGATGGTGAGTAGCTTAGCTGTGTAAGGATATATACAAGCGGACTGCACTATATATCAGCTATATGGGGAGCTTTAAATTTAGCAAGGTCGTTTAAAAGGACTAAAACCTCGCTAACCGATCTTAAGTAGTATTTGGCTGCTGACAGGGTTTGGCCGACTTTAATTGTTATTGCGTGGTCGGGCATTGCCTTAAAGGTGTCTTCATCGGTCATGTCGTCACCTATAGCTAGTATGAGCTCGGTTGCAGGATCAAGGAACCGGCGGGCTGTTGTTCCTTTATTCACGGAGATACTTTTTATTTCCAGTACTTTATTTCCCTGTACTATCTGCAGGCCAAGGTCGGAGATGATGTGCTTTATATCTGCTATTAATTCCTGGGCCCTCAGCTGACCTAAGCCCTCCTCCGCCTGCCGGTAGTGCCAGGCAAGAGAAAAACTCTTTTCCTCGATAAACGTCCCGGGCGTGCGCCGGCAATAGACATCGAGTGTATTATATATGTCGGTTTTCCAATCTGCATCCAGGGATCGCAGGCTGTACCAATCTCTTGTATG
>DASPNB010000355.1:0-2233 GCA_035626755.1 Flavipsychrobacter sp. | reverse complement strand
TCAACAATATTGATCTGAACATCTTCTCCTTGTTTACCATGGTAAAATACAAATTTAGGCCCAATCAGCACTACTTATATCCATGCGGATACGCCAATGCTTAGGTAAATAATTGTTAAAGCGGTTACCCAATGCCTTCACCCAGCCCAAACCCAGTCCGTTATAGCTTATAAGATACCAGCCTTTGTCATAGTTAGGTATGTTGAAGTCCTCTTTCTTCAGAAAAAGTAGAGCTTGTTCCTTATTCACTTCTATCGTTGGCAAATTTGAATTTCTTTCTATACTTAAGGATATTTCGTGCGCAGGAAGCCATTCCTTAGCTCCCGCCTGCCCTATAGCTATCCCTGTCTTCCTCAGGTAAAGCGCCTGCTGAATCAAATGAATTTCTGCTTCATGTTCGGGTAGGATTACACTATAACCGTCTCCCGTTTTCAGACAGGTATATTCTTCCCCCGACAATAAGTACAAGGCTTGCTGAAAAACTTTTTTGTCATGAGCAGTCTTAAACTTCGCTTGCTTCATTTCATCCGTCTCAGCTTTCTTCCTCACCGCGGCAATAAAAAATCCTTCACCTTTCACCTTATCAGGAGAGAACCTGTATCCTGCAAATCCCGCTTTCTCCGAATGGGTACTCACCACTCCCCACTCCACTGGCAAATCAACCTTTAAACTCTCCGCCCCCATATCGCTCGCCAGCCAGTCCAGAATCTCTTCATCTTCCTGCGGAGAATAGGAACAGGTGGCATATATCAATATCCCATCTTCCTTCAGTGCCGGCCAGGCATCTGCAAGTATGCGTTGCTGTCTTTGCGCGCAGAGTTGCACATTATTTTCGCTCCATTCTTCTAAAGCTCTCTCATCTTTCCTGAATAGTCCCGACCCACTGCACGGAGCATCTACTACCATCACATCAAAATACCCTGGAAGTTTCGCCAGGTCTTTGGGATCATTGCTGGTCACAAATGTATTCATGTATCCCCAGCGGGTCATATTCTCTTCCAGTATACTCGCTCTGCTGCGGATTACTTCGTTCGATACCAGCAGGCTCGTTCTGTCCAGCACCGAAGCCAATAGCGTACTCTTTCCACCGGGAGCCGCACACAGGTCTAGCACACGCAACCCCTTCCTGTCACCTATCAGCGAACGAAACATATGTGCCAAAAACATCGACGACGCTTCCTGTACATAATAAGCCCCTGCATGGAAATACGGATCCAGTGTGAACGATGGCCTTATTTCTAAATACCTGCCTTCTTCACACCACGGAACAGCCTGCGCATGTTCAAAAACCGGCGTCGGCTTAAATGGATTAAGTCTTACCGAGATCACAGCGGGCTGGTGATGCGCAGCTATAAAAGCAGCTTCATCAAAGCCTTTCACATCCCGCAGGTCATGGAGTAATTTCCCTGGTAATTCCTTCAATAGTTATAGCTTAAAATCTACACCGGTATAGTTATGCGGCGTTATGGCTTTCAGTTCTTTTTTCACCTTGGCATTAACCTTCAGTGTGTCTATGAACTTATGTATGTCTTGTTTATTGATACCTGCCTTACCACGTGTCAGCGCTTTCAGCGCCTCATATGGTTGCGGGTAATTCTCCCTGCGCAGCACCGTCTGTATCGCTTCCGCTACCACCGCCCAGTTATCTTCCAGGTCGCTCTTCAGCTTATCCTTATTCAGCAGCAACTTACTAAGTCCCTTATCCAGCGACCTCAGTGCCAGCATACTATGCGCCATCGGCACTCCCACATTGCGCAGCACAGTGCTGTCTGTCAGATCTCGCTGCAGGCGGCTGATCGGCAGCTTAGCCGACAGGTGCTCATACAGTGCATTTGCTATACCAAAGTTACCTTCCGCATTTTCAAAATCTATCGGGTTCACTTTGTGTGGCATAGCCGACGAGCCAACCTCTCCTTCTTTCACACGTTGCTTAAAGTATTCCATCGATATGTAGGTCCACACGTCACGACACAAGTCTGTAAGAATAGTATTGATCCTTTTCAGCGCATCAAATTGCGCCGCCAGGTTATCATAGTGCTCTATCTGGGTCGTATACTGCATGCGCTCCAGGCCCAGCTTATTGTTCACAAATTCATTTCCGAATTTCACCCAGTCCTTACTTGGGAAGGCTACATTGTGTGCATTGAAGTTACCCGTAGCACCGCCAAACTTAGCAGCAAACGGCACATGCGATAACTGTTGTATTTGCCCTTCCAGCCTTTCCACAAATACC
>DASPNB010000354.1:0-5034 GCA_035626755.1 Flavipsychrobacter sp. | reverse complement strand
CTTAATTCCGCGCCGCAAAAACATGGGCATTGACGACATCATTTTGTCGAGATATAAAGCCTTGTGTCGCCGGTATCCCGAGAAAATATCATCGCCTCCGGATCCACAAAGCAGTACTTTGTAGTGCTGGGCGTGGGCTTCCTTGGCTATGTTTAGAACGTTGAGAGGAGAAGCATCTGCCTGCGGCTCATCGAGATGCCATATCATTTTATCAAAATCGTTAAGGATATTGATATCTGCGGGTATTATCTGCAGATCGATATGTAAATGCGCTGCAACACGAATGGCATATGGCAGATCCTCTGCAAAACCTTCCTTCCTGATATTGTCCCCCACATCAATGGTATAGGCCTTCAGGTCTTCCATAGGGTAGAGCTTTCTCGTGATGGCGGCCAGCAAGCTGGAGTCCAGGCCACCGGATAAAAAAAAGCCCACCGGTACATCGGAAAGTAACTGCCGTTTCACTACCTCATTTAGCTTCTCATCCAGCGCATCAATCCATTCTTCTTCTGTATGATGCTCATACTGGCCATCAAAAGGTACATGATAGTACTGTACGGGCTTGAATGTGGATGGATTATTCAGATCAATCTCTGCACAATAGCCTGGTAGCAGCTTTTTAATATATTTAAAAGGTGTGTCTTCGCCCGGTGACCATAGAAACAATAAATAATTGTAAAACACAGCAGGGTTGGTAGTGTAATCTAACCCGTCAACTTTAAGCAAAGCCTTCATCTCAGAACTGAAGAGGAACTTGTCATCCTTATAATAGTAATAGAATGGTTTTACGCCGTAGTTATCTCTTGCAACAAATAACTTCTGTTTGGTCTTGTCCAGGATAGCAAATGAAAAAATGCCATTCAACATCCCGAGACATTCTTGGCCGTATGCTATGTAGGCATATAAAAGCGTTTCTGTATCTGACTGTGATTTGAAAGTATAGCCCTTTTGTTCCAGTTCGCGTCTTACATCCCAATGATTGTAAATTTCACCGTTGAAAATAATACAAAACTTTCCGTCATGCGAATGCATGGGCTGATGTCCGTTTAACGAAAGATCTTGTATTGATAAGCGCAGGTGTGCAAAAAAGACATTTTCATCCGAATAAGTTCCACGGTCATCCGGTCCACGATATTCTATTCGCTTCACGAGTTCATCTATCTGAACATTATTGAGACGACAATTTATTCCTCCGACAATTCCGCACATAAGTTTATGAGTCTAGATGATTGTGCATGATCGCCAATAGTTTTTGCACGCGGGTATACGCACTGTCGAACCTTTGCAGCCTTTTATTGCCGGCCACCACTAATTGCTGCTGTAGCTGGGGGCTGCTTATTAGTTCCTTTATTTTTTCTACAATTGATTCCGGCGAATACGGGTCCATATACAATGCCGCATCTCCGCATATCGAATGCGCAAAATCAAGATCTGAGGTAATAATAGGCTTATGCATTTTCATTGCTTCAGGATATGAAGCAGAAAAAAGTTCAAGTAAGGATGGCATAAAAAGAGCATCAACCTTATTATAGGTCTGCGGCGCTTCAAAAGGACTTACCGGCCCCATATTCACAAGCATCGGATCCTTTTTCAGTTCCGGAAAAATTTGTTCATACACGTCATTGGGAAGGGTCAGGTAAAATTGGCAGTTCACATTATCCCGATGCAGCAGCGGAATAACTTTATTTAGTATCTCAATGTTTTTATGGGCATAATAAGAAGTAAGATAAATGAACTTAAAAGGTTCACCGCTGGTACCGTCATAGGGCTTGAACTCGTTAGTGGCCTGCTCGAAATACCGGCTGTACGTGTTGCCAACCACAAATATTTCCTTAAGCGATAAATGAATCTCAGGCTTCAGTTTTTGTTTGGCATATTCCGTCTCTACCCAAACCAAGTCTGCTTCACGGCGAAGTTGTCGCATAATCAGTGCCCTTCGCACGTTGAATTTTACATGATTAAACAGGGAAAAGATATTAAACTTCGAATATCTGTTTTTTACAAAGAGCACACCGTTCGCAAAACCAACCAGGTGAGACGCACGGGGCCGCCACAAAGCAGGACCAAAAACAGTAAAAACAAAATCGGGTTTTATTTTTTCTTCCAAAGCGGAAAGCTTTTGGTGATAAGTGAGAGCGACTTTAATGGACGCTGTAGGATTAATGGGGAAACTGTAAAAATTGAAATTTGCCGGGAAATTCTGCCTGTCTACAATTTTATCGAGCTGGGGAGATAAAAAAACATGGTATTCGTTTTCGGGGAAGTTCTTAAACTCGTTAAGTATCGAATAAGATACCTGGAGAGCTCCACCTTGTTTCATATTGGTGGAATTTATAATTAATCTCATTGGCTCAGCTGTGGACATCAAAAATAGGCAAAATGCCCGTAAAGTAATTTCAAGCCTTTAGAGGCTACCGGTTCGCAGATAGTATTTCGAGCCTTTTTTATTATTTTCGTATCTATCAATGCAGCAACCTCCCCGCATATTGTTTTTATATGCACATATACAGCCTTTCCTGGTGGCGGGAGTCAGGAAGCTGGTCGAAAATTATAAGGTGCAGGTACTGGTTGTGTCGTGGCCTACGCCACAGGCATCCCCTGTAAAGCTTATCGAACATGACAATATAAGCTTACTGGTAAAGGACAATAATGCTACTGCTATCCAAGACCAGGTTTTCAAATTCGCCCCCGATGCAGTCTATTCGGTTGGTTGGATGGATAAGGACTATCTCCGTTGGACCAAAAGATTGAAAAGATCAGGAGCCAAAACCATTATGGCAATGGACACACAGTGGACCGGTAGCCTTAAACAGCGTATCAACTGCCTGATGGCTCCTTTCTTTCTCAGGAGCATATTCAGCCATGCGTGGGTGCCGGGTTATTTTCAGTATGAATATGCAAGCAGACTTGGTTTTCCACGAGAGAAAATACTAAGCCGCCTGCTTACTGCTGACAACAATCTCTTCAAAGCGGCATTCCAAAATTCGATCAATAAAAAAAAGCGCGTCTTTCCAAAGTCATTTTTGTACGTGGGCAGGCTTATTCCTATGAAGTTTGAGTCATTGCTCGGTGCATTCTCTACACTGTCGGAAGATGATTTGAAAGGCTGGAAATTGGTGGTGGTAGGGGATGGTCCCATGAAAGAACTGCCTGAAATAAAAAGTAAGAACATTATACTGAAGGGCTTCATGCAGCAGTCAGACGTTGCACGTGAAATGGAGAATGCAGGGGTATTCTGTCTTACTTCCTATACTGAAGCCTGGGGTACTGTCATACAAGAGGCGGCGGTAGGCGGTTTACCCTTACTGCTTTCCAAACAATGCGGGGCGCACTATTCTTCACTGATAAATGGATTTAATGGCTTTTTGTGTGATGGTCACGACCTTTCGGATATAAAAAAAGTCATAAAAAAGTTTATTGAGCTGTCTGATAATGAACTCGTAGAAATGTCGGAGCGCAGCAGTCAATTAAACAGTTCCGCGGATTCAGAAACCTGGGCTGCCACGTTTATGAGTATTTTTCAATAAGCCTATGCCTTTCTTCAGTATTATCATACCAACTTACAACAGGGCGGAGGAACTAAAACTGTCTATCACCAGTGTGCTGAAACAAGTGTACGATGATTTTGAGCTTTTAATCGTTGACGACGGATCTACAGATAATACAGCGGATGTAGTGAAAGGCTTTTCAGATACCCGCATCAGTTACATATTTCAACCAAACAGCGAGCGAAGTAGCGCACGCAACAACGGAATGAGGCATGCAAAAGGCGAGTATGTGTGCCTGCTTGATTGCGGAGATGAATTTTATCCGTCACATCTTTCTGTTTTTCACAAACAGATATTGAAGGATGGAAATCCGGTCGCAATTTATAAGAGTATGATGAAGTACGAAGATGGCTCACGCCCTGATGATCTTTCTTATGCATACAAGGGAACAAGCAAAGAGGATGCGATCAGGTATGTTTGGAGCAACGGAAGTCAGTTGATCTGCCTTTGCTTCCACAGTAGTATAGGAAGGAAGGTAGCCTTTCCGGAAAAGTACTTTTGGTTTGAAGATATTCACTGGCTGATCAGAGTTGTAATGGCCTATCCGCTAAAACAAATAATGGCGCAGACCACCAGGTATCTTAACGCGGATAACTCATATCTGCTGAAGACGAACTATAACAGGTACCTTGACAATTGCGAAGCTTGCATTAGAGACCTGGAATCAACGCATGGTGATGCGTTGAAAGCTATACTTGGCAGACGCTGTTTTGACGTAAAGATTGCTGAATTGTACCTGGGCTTTATGGTAGGTGGAGCGATTAAAACGCGACAGCTCGCATTGGCGAGAATTTATTTACGCAAGGCAATAACAACTGCCGTTACACCCAGGTTACTGCTGAAATATATTTATTACTCCATGAAACTACTACGGGCAGTTTTACCGGTTTGATTATGGACAGGGAGATAAGCATAGTGTTATGTTGTCATAATAGTAGCCAAAGACTACCTGCAACTCTCATGCATTTATCAAAGCTGAAGATAGATGAAGGTATAAGCTGGGAGATTGTATTGGTAGATAATGCGTCGACGGACAACACCGGAGCTATTGCAAATAACTTGTGGACGGAACTGGGAAGCAAATGTAGCCTCAACATTGTCATTGAGGAGAAGAGAGGCGTGCATCATGCCAGGATCACCGGTATGCGGGCGGCACAGTACGAGCTGGTTGTGTTTTGCGATGATGATAATTGGCTTTCTGAAAACTATTTAATGGTTGCACTTTCCATAATGAGCGAGAGGCAAATAGGGGTTTGCGGTGGCAGAGGCAAAGCTGTGTTTGAAGGAGAGGAACCGGAATGGTTTGCCCGATATGAAGGCGTATTTGGCTGTGGCAGGCAGGGAAGAGGGGAAGGTGCGCTGAATTGGGACGCCATAGGTATGTATAGTGCTGGTATGGTGATAAGAAAAAGCATAGTACTGAACCTCTTTGATGCCGGATATCAGGCGCGATTCACAGCCAGGAACGACAAGGGCCTGAGTGGTG
>DASPNB010000353.1:0-5122 GCA_035626755.1 Flavipsychrobacter sp. | reverse complement strand
AGGAACTAAAGCGGGTGACATCTGGACCCTCCAGGTACCGGTAGCGGCGGTCGAAGCATTTACGAATGTAGCCGGTATAGAATATATAGAACTGGATCAGCCTGTTTTTCCAAACCTTGACACAGCACGCGTAATGACAAGGGTCGACTCGGTACACGCGGGCATCAATCTTCCTATGCCTTACACAGGAAAGGATGTGGTAGTTGGTATTATTGATGCAGGTTTTGATTACTCACAGGTGGCTTGTTTTGATACCAGTGGAACTATCTTCCGCCTGAAAAAAGTATGGGAGCAGAAAAAGCCGGGCATCCCACCCTCGCAGTATTTCTACGGAAATGAATTGGCTACCAGCACCTCAATGTTCACCGCGAAAACAGATGCTTTTGGTTTTTCACACGGTGCGCATGTAGCTGGTATAGCGGGCGGCTCGGGCTTTGGTAGCGATAACACGCATAGCCGTTTCAGAGGTATAGCCTATGAGAGCGACCTTGTATTCGTAGGCATTACACCCCCCCAGGACGAATGGATGAATACCGGTTTGTCGGATATAGTAGATGCTATGAGCTATATTTTCTCTTACGCAACCATTAACGGTAAGCCAGCTGTGGCTAATCTTAGCTGGGGTTGTTCGGTTGGCCCGCACGATGGCACCTCCTTATTCAGCCAGGCTTGTGACAATCTTACAGGCCCCGGGAAAATATTTGTTTGCTCAGGAGGAAATAATGGAACTAACAACATTCACCTCGCAAAGACTTTTACTACTAGCGATACTGTTGTCAACACAATTCTTAGCCTGCCTGATGTACAAGGACAGAAGAGGGCCTGGGTGGATGCCTGGGGCGATAGTGCTTCATCGTTTTGCCTGCAGGCGAGCTTGACCAATGGCTCTACTATCCTTACTACTATCGGTTCTTACTGTTCTAACGATACCAACAATGCTATTTACGATCTATACCTTATCGGGCAGAACAATGATACTTGCTTCATAACGATCACAACAGATTCGGCAACCTTCAATGGCAAGCCGCGCATCTTCCTGGACGTATATAACAAAACCAACGATCAGTTCCTGGTTACACTCAGGAGTACAGGGAGTACAGTGCATATGTGGACAGGATATGTGAAGAATAAAACCGGCTACTATGGTAGCTTCTTAATTAGCTCCAATTTTCTTCCCACGCTTCCGGGAAATACCATGAGTACTATAAGTGACATCTCATCTACGAAGTCTGCTCTTGCTGTTGCGGCATATGCCTCCAACACCTCCTTTACTAATATACTGGGAAACAACGTTAGCTACACCTGGTACGTAAATGAAGGAAATATTGCGCCTTTCTCCAGCTTCGGCCCTACGGCTGATGCCCGTGTAAAGCCGGATATCACTGCTCCGGGTCTCGTAATTGGTTCGGCCGTAAATAGCTATGATACGACATATGCGCTAACAACAGGTACGGGATATCCCAGCGTAGTTACCTCTTATTACAAGCAGCAGAACAACAGGACCTACCAGTATGCAATGCTTATGGGCACGTCTATGTCGGCCCCGGTGGCTGCGGGCATCGTTGCTTTAATGTTGCAGGTGAGTGATACGCTTAGCCCCGACGGAGTAAAGGACATACTGAAGCAAACCGCCATAAAAGATAATTTCACAGGTAATATTCCGTCATCGGGCAGCAATACCTGGGGACATGGTAAGATCAATGCTTATCGTGCGATACTTGCTATACTGCCCGTAGTAGGAATAGAAACGGTGTCCTCAACAGGAGAGCAACTGCCGTGCATGCTGTATCCCAATCCTAATAAAGGACAATACAATATCGACTACAATACAGATAAGGATGAACAATTACAGGTAGAAGTATTCAGCGTTTCCGGAGCTACAATATTTAGCCGCAGCTGGAACGTAACGGCAGGCGAAAACACAACTTCAGTTGACCTTACAAGTCTGCCGCCAGGCATATATTTCAGCAAAATAAGTTCACAAAAGGGCTCCGTTGTGATAAAAGTGAACAAAGAATAATCTTATTGTAAAATATATTAAGCAAAGGCCCGCGGAAGCGGGCTTTTCTATTGAAGGCAGGATATCATTCAGTACTTTTGCCTTCTATTTAAGAAGAATGGCATACAAGTCCTTAAGGGAATTCATAAACAAGCTGGATGCGGCAGGAGAACTGGTTCGCATCAAGACCTTCGTCGACCCGGTATTAGAGATAGCAGAAATAACAGACAGGGTTTCTAAAACACCGGGCAGGAACAAGGCTTTGCTATTTGAAAACACGGGCACCGATTTTCCGTTGCTTATCAACTCTATGGGGAGCGAACACCGGATGTGCATGGCGCTGGGTGTGAACAACCTGGACCAGGTGGCGAGAGATATTGAAGAACTCTTCAAAAAGATAACCGGCCCGAAAAATGGCTTGCTCGATAAACTGGCCATGCTGCCCCAGCTGAGTAAATTTGCCTCGTGGATGCCCAAAGTGGTGAGTGGTCGTGGAGCCTGCCAGGAAGTAGTGATGGACAAGCCCAACCTTGATAAGCTGCCTATACTGAAGTGCTGGCCTAAGGATGGCGGCCGTTTTGTTACTCTGCCTGCCATACATACCAAAGATCCGAACAATGGTATCCGCAATATAGGCATGTACCGCATGCAGGTTTTTGAACCGGACATGACAGCATTACATTGGCACAAACACAAAGTATCTGCTCGTCACTTTAATGAATATAAGAAGCTGGGCATTAAGCGTATGCCTGTAGCAGTAGCAATAGGCGGTGATCCTATCTATACATACAGTGCAACGGCTCCGCTGCCGGAGAATGTAGACGAATATATGCTGGCAGGCTTTCTTCGCAAGAAGAGGGTAGAGCTGGTAAAGTGCATCACACAACCGGAAATAGAAGTGCCGGCAGATGCCGACTTTATAATAGAAGGCTATGTAGATGTGGATGAAGAACTGATTTGGGAAGGACCTTTCGGTGATCATACCGGCTACTACTCTTTACCTGATTGGTATCCGCGTTTCCATGTTACTGCTATTACCCACCGTAAAGATGCTGTATATCCTGCAACAATCGTTGGTATTCCTCCGCAGGAGGACGCATGGCTGGGTAAGGCAACGGAACGCATTTTCCTTGCGCCGATAAAGATGACCATGGTACCTGAAATAAAAGACATGAATATGCCCGTGGAAGGCGTATTTCATAACCTGGTAATAACGAGCATTGAGAAAGAATATGCTGGACAGGGTCAGAAGGTAATGAACGCTATGTGGGGCGCAGGCCAGATGATGTTCAACAAAATACTGGTACTGGCAGATGGCGGTATAGATATCAGCAATTACAAAGAACTGGCACAGTATGTGTTTAATAATCTAAACCCGGCTACCGATGTTTATTTCAGCCAGGGACCAATGGATGTGCTTGACCATAGTTGCAGCAAGCTGGGTTTTGGCGGAAAGATGTGCATAGATGGAACAAAGAAATGGGAAGAAGAAATAACGGAACCACTGAAGCCTTATGTTTGGAACAACGCGTTTGATAAGGCTGAAATAATGCAACTATTTCCCGAGGTAACGGGAATCAACGAACGCCTGGCTAAAGAATGGAATATCCCGGTTTTACTTATTGCCGTAAAAAAGGACAGGCCGAAGCAGGTAGAAGAGTTGCATGCCCGGCTGAGTGAATTAGAAGCTATATCATCTATTAAAATGATACTATATGTGGAGCATACGGTAGGTGTAGATGATATTGCGGACGTACTTTGGAGGCATTGTAACAACCTGGACCCTAAAAGAGATCACATATATGGGGGAAATGCCAAAAGTGTTCTGGGGTTGGACGGAACCCGGAAAACCAAAATTTTTGATGGTTTCGACCGCCCCTGGCCCAATATAATAGCCGCCGACGAGGCTACGATAGCCGCTGTAGACGCAAAATGGCCCGATTTAGGACTCGGGGAACTAATAAAATCCCCTTCTTTGAGGTATATGACCCAACTATATGGGGTAGAAGCAGCTGTCTTAGAAGGGGAATAGAGATTTTAAAAAATTCGTAACTTTATAAAAATTACAATAAATGAAGCGCTTATTATTAGCAGTTTTACCCTTGGTGGCAGCCTCAACGGTGAGTCTGGCCCAGTCTGTATCCCAATCAACATTTGTGGCTAAGTATACCAGCTGGAATAACCACCTCCTGAACAATCAGACTAACCTGGCACAGCAGGATTTTGAAGACCTGAAGCCAATGTTCATAAGCAATTTCGCTGATGGCAAAACCGCCATTGCCAATGCTCCTAACCAGGCTACGAAGGATGCCCTGCTGGCTACCCATCATACCAAGCAAACTATATACAGTGAGATCATGAACCTGGCCGCCGATATGGTGAACAACCGCCCTGCTATCAAGGCCAAGTTTGATGATTTTGCAGCACTTTATTAATATTATATTAAGTTACTGGAAGAGGGTATAGCATGCTGTACCCTCTTTTTGTTCCGCTATGGCGAAAAGCTGATTATCAGGCATTTTATAGTAATTTCACTCCCGCAAGACCGGGGCTGCCCCGGGCACAAAAAGTAAAACCAAATTTCTTTTTAGTGAAAGCGATCATTCCCGTGGCGGGAGCCGGTACCAAACTGCGCCCGCTGACATATACACAGCCAAAAGCACTTATTCCCATAGCAGGAAAAACCATTCTCAGCGTAATTGTTGATCAATTACAGGATGCTGGCGTAACAGAGTTTGTATTTGTGATTGGTTACCTGGGTGAGAAGATACAGCGCTACATAGCCAAGACTTATCCTAACCTGAATTATACGCTCATTACCCAGAACGACCGCCGCGGTACTGGCCATGCGATTTACCTGACCAAAGACGCGATAGGTGAAGACGAGGTGATGATAGTGTTAGGCGATACAGTATGCGACTACAATGTGAAAGAAATACTCGGCAGCAGCGTGTCACAGATAGGGGTGAAGAAAGTAGATGATCCCCGTAGTTTTGGTGTGGCTGAACTGAGCGACAATGACAAAGTGCTGAAAGTGGTAGAAAAACCCCTCATTCCCAAGAGCAACATGGCCATGGTGGGGCTATACTATATAAAGGAAACCAAGCAGCTTTACGAAGCCCT
>DASPNB010000352.1:0-5851 GCA_035626755.1 Flavipsychrobacter sp. | reverse complement strand
AAAATGTGCCCTATCACTTCATCTTTCTTCACCTTGTCATAAAACGCATTCACCAAATTTTGTATATCCCCTTCGTTTGATATATCCTTTCTCATTGCATCACCTTAGTAATACCAAAATTAGGGCATTGATTGGGAAAGTTTTTTTAATTATTATTACGTAACAAACGTAGACCCGTAATCCTTTGATGCTGCGCCTTTCCACTATATTATTCTGTGTAGTCTTTTTGGCTATTAGGGCATCTGCAGCAGTCGATACAAGTGGTTTTATTCATTTTTCATTGCAAAATGGCTTCCCCACTAACAATGTCTACAGTCTGGTACAAGACAAATTCGGATTTCTTTGGTTTGCAACCGACAACGGCGTAGTGAAATTCAATGGTTACGATCTGGATGTTTACAATACAGAAAGAGGACTACCTGTTAATGATATATGGGAGGTGGTTCCTGACCCTGCCGGACGCTTGTGGCTCAAATCGTTTAGTGATGAGCTTGGCTACCTGAAAAGCGGCAGGTACAAAAAAGTTAACTTCCAGAATAAGGACCGGATATCTACACCTGTATATATAGGATTCGCAGGCGACCTCGTGGTGGCTACGTTCAGCAGTTCCTTTATCCACTATCTGGTAGTATTCAATGACGACTACCTGGCAGACTTTCCACTCAGCATGAAGGATATCCGGCTACCAGGGAATACCCGTTTGAGGCACTTATCTCTTGGGCACAATATGTTTCTCGCTTTCTGGAGCGAGGATGGCAAACTTTACAGGCTGAAGCCGGGAAAGGAAAAAGCTTCATTCAGCTTTATTGCAAAGATACCCGATGAGCTTAAAAACCTGTATGTCAGCCGCATTGCCATTTCAACCGAAGGGGAAGCATTTATCTATAAGACAAATTCTACCCGGTATGATAAGTTTAATGTAAACAATGGAGATTTGAAATCTGTTGATTTGAAAGACCTCGGCGCGGCGCCTTCTGAAAAAATATATGTTGCAAATCCGTATTTCATTACAAAGAATCCCGATAAAAAGTCATACTTGATTACCACCAGTCACATATATACACTTGATAGCAGCCTTTCATTCCTGAAGAGGGAGCCCACTTCAGACCTGATACCTTCTTCCTCTCAAATGGCATTTGTGTTCCATGAAAAATCAGGCACTACCTGGTATACCACTCACAGCGATGGGACCTGGCTGGCACCCATAGAAAGCTCTTTTTTTACAAAAGCCCTTCACCGGGCAAATGATCTCGCCCGGTCCCGGTACATTGGTTCAGTAGGGGATAAATTGTTCTGGTGGGATAATAAAAATTTTATTCTGCATGAAGTCATCTCTGGTATAATCAGGAGGAGCTTTCGCTTCAATGACGGTCTTGATATCAAACATATCACCGGCAACGATTCTGTAGCCTATCTTTCTCTCAGCCGAGGCCTTTACAAGTACAATGTCGGATCAGGTGAAATACAGAATGTCCTTGATCGTTACCAGGTGGAAACTCATGTTTATCCCAGCGACCGGATCAATAGGGAGATACCCAAAACTTCGCTGGAACAGATGAGGGACATCGCCCTGATCAACGGCAGCCTTTACGGATTGTTCATTCATGGCGTCATTAAGTTCAATTTCAAAGGCAATAAGATCATCAGCGAGCGGCTTGACAGCGAGCGGCATAAAGGATTGTTTTACGACAATAGAAGAAATATGCTCTATTGTTTCAGTGATAACAAGATAACAATCATCAACCCCGCTACTGATAAGATCACAGTGCGTCTGCCAGTCTACTTAAAGGCTAAGGGCATTGGTAACATCAAACAGATAAGCAGCGATAAGTTCGGTACGATTTATCTGCTTGATGACAATGCGCTTTTTATCTGCAATCATGATTTCACCAGTTGTCAAAAGGTGAGCCTAAACTTCCTGCTTACCGATGCGTTCATGCAGATAGTGGAGGAGCGTATATTCTTAGCCGGAAAATTTGGTATCGCTTACATAGATATTGTGGCCGGGGGAAAACTGAGCTCAGCCTATGTTCTTGCGAATCGAAGCCTGCACTTCTACAGGCGGCCTGAAAACTTTGTGATAGGCAAAGATGGGCGGGCATTCTTAACCACCGATAGGGGCATGGTACAGTTTCACATTGACAGTTTCGTTAAAGAATCGTCCATCAGCAAGGATGTACATAGCTTCTTTAGTCTTGTGCAGCTTCAGCCCTTTACAAGCAATATCTCTTCAGGCGATACTTTTAAGCTGAAACAGACGGAAGAAAAGATAAGCCTTGGTGTTATCAACTATTACGGGAGTGGATCGGTTAGGTATAAATACCGCCTTAGTGAGCAGAAAAACTGGCAGGAGTCCGTTTCTGGAGAAATATTTCTCGGTTCTTTAGAACCGGGTCGCTGCTATCATGTGCAGTGTATGGTGCGCGACGACCTGTGGCAGAGCAAGGCAATTATCTTCTACTTGTACCGGTACCCTTATTGGTGGCAAACTACTAAGTGGAAGACAGTCTTCTGGCTTGCAGGTGTCTTGCTTTTTGTGGGGCTTGTCTTTACTACCATCTTTGTTACCAGGTATTTTGTAGCCCGGAAAAATGAGCGCCGAAGGGCGCTTACCGAATTGGAACTTCGCGCAATACACGCCCAGATCAACCCGCATTTTATATTCAATACTCTTAGTGCGTCTCTTTATTTCATCAGTAAGAAAAGATTTGAAGACGCCTACAACCACGTAAGCAAATTCTCAAAGCTTTTACGTGCTTTCCTGAAGTCATCACAAGACAGGTATGTCATTCTGCAGGAAGAGATAACAATGCTTAAGAACTACATAGAACTGCAGCAGATACGCTTTGAAAACAAATTTATCTACGAGATAGAAGTGGATAATAAACTACCTTTAAGTAACATCAAAATACCCTCGCTCTTACTGCAACCCCTGGTAGAAAATGCCATCAATCACGGGCTTTTTCATCGTGAAGACGGCGGCTTATTGACCATCAGGTTCCGGCAGGGAAAAGATAGCACAGAGCTTATATGTATTATTGAAGATAACGGAGTAGGCCGCGAGGCCGCACGCAAGATCGGCGAAGGCAATGCTGCAGGGGAATCATATGGTACAAAGCTTACCAACCAGTTGCTGGAGGTGTTTAAACAGTATGAACATTTTGACATTAGTTTGCACTATACCGACAAGGTAATGCCTGAAACGGGCACTATCGTTACTCTTTATCTAAAAAATATCAAGTATGTTGCCTGAGATCAAATGCATTATAATAGACGATGAACCCAAAGCAATAGATATATTGCAGGAGAGGCTAAAGCTCCTTTTCCCTAACGTAAACATCATCGGTACCTATACCGAGTGGAAAAAAGGAATTGAGGCAATGAGAACCCAAACCTTCGATATCCTGTTTACCGATATCTCTATGCCGGAAAAAAGTGGTATTGATATTCTTAAGCTTTTCCCCGAAATGCCCTTCCAGGTAGTATTTGTCACCGCTCATAGCAACTATGCCCTGGACGCCATCAAGTTTTCAGCCGCAGGCTATGTATTGAAGCCTATAGACGATTACGAATTGTCCTTCGCCGTGAATAAGGCCATCAGTCGTATTAAAGGAGAGCACACTTCTCAGCGGCCGTTTATTCCCGATTCCGTGAAGTCAGGCGGACTTAAAATTGGTATCCCTAACCTGAAAGGAATCGACTATTTAAATGCGAATGAAATACTATACTTCGAAAGCGTGAATAAGTACACCAAGGTCGTCACCAAAACTTATAGCATCGTTAGCTCTTACAACCTGGCCGAGTTCAAAAAGCTGGTTGACGACAGCAGCTTCTTCCAGGTACACAGGTCATATATAGTTAATCTAAACTCTATAAAGCGTTATGAAACATCCGGTTTTATTGTTATGGATGATAACATGCAGATACCGGTTTCTAAGAATATTCGCAATGAATTTATAGCCGCATTTAGTAAAATTACACGTACTGCCGGGTTTAAACACAAGGGTCACGAATAGCCCTTCGTCCAATCAAAAGATACTTTCGTCGGATGAAAACGCCCTTTCGGCAAATGGCGTATTGATAAAGGCTTGTTTTTCATTGCTTTGTGGTACAAGGGCTTGAATTATGCTATGCGTATTATTCATCCTTAACGTCAATGGCCGGCCCCTGTAATGTCCCGCTTGGCTTTATTTACATCTTATTTTACCCTAAAATGCTGTATGGAGGAAACTCTGCTACGGCATTTTTTATGCGTCTACGTAAAAGCAGTATAGCTCTGCCGGGCCATGTACGCCTACCACCAGGGTCTTCTCAATATCGGCAGTGCGGCTGGGCCCCGTAGTGAAATTGATCATTGAAGGGAGATCTGATCCGTATTTTTGTCTCATCAGTGCTATGCCCGCATCAATATCTGCCACAGTCTGGTTAGAGTATGCAATGATGATGTGGATCGGGTAGTATACAGGGGCGGTACGCCCCATGAATTGCCTGCTGCTGAAAATAATAGAACCAGTTCTGCCTACTACTGCCTCGCAAGCCGTTATGCAGACTTCCGCCTCTTTGCTCCCTTTGTCCATAGCTGCTATGCGTGGTAGCTCGTGCTTGTTTAAGAGCTCCAGTATTGCGGCGTCTGCGCAAAGGATCTCTTTCCAGTTATTGTTTTCGTAAAGCGCAAAGAGGTTCTCGGCCAGGTCGGTCTCGTTATAGCAGTACACAAACTTGCCTCCCAACTTTATAAAGGCGGATGCGAAGCTCTCTTCGTCAGAAAATTCACTTTCCTTGAAAATAAGTTTGGTCTGCTCTCTTTCTGCTTCAGGGAAAGGCATGCGCAAGGGAGCAACAGCTACTGCTCCCCTTATTTTGGCCAGTATCTTTTCGCGTGTCTTCGATGATTTAAGTATCTGCAAGGCTGTAGCGTTCTATTTCAAATATAAAAAAACGTCCCGGTTAATCCGGGACGTTTTTTTATTAAGATTGATAAGTGTCAGATTCAATCACCCCACCCGCTACCGGGGGAATGCCCTCGTTCGGCGTCATGTCTTCATATGGCCTTTTGCCTATCAGGCGCTCCAGGTCGTCTTTAAAGAGCACTTCTTTTTTCAGCAGTTCTTCAGCCAGGGCGTTCAGGTGACCAATGTGGTGCTTCAGCAGTTCCTTGGTGCGGTCATACTGTCCCATTACCAATTCCCTAACTTCTTCATCTATTATCTTGGCCGTTTCTTCTGAGTATGGCTTACTCATGTTATACTCCTGCTGCCCGTCGTGGAACGATATATTGCCCACCTTAGCGTTCATACCATATATGGTCACCATTGAGTAGGCCATCTTGGTTATCCTTTCCAGGTCGTTCTGTGCGCCGGTAGATATTTTGCCGAAGATCAGCTCTTCCGCTGCACGTCCGCCGAACAATGCTACTATCTGGTCCTGCATTTGTTCCACGGTATAGAGGTATTGCTCCTTAGGCAGATACTGTGCATAGCCTAGGGCAGCCACACCACGAGGCACTATTGATACTTTGATAAGCGGGTAAGCGTGCTCCAGGAACCAGCCGCAAACAGCATGTCCTGCTTCGTGGAAGGCGATGATCTTCTTCTCTTCAGGAGAGATGATCTTGTTTTTCTTTTCAAGTCCGCCTATCACACGATCAATTGCATCGTTAAAATCAGTCATGTCCACTTCCGTCTTGCCTTTACGGGCAGCTATCAGTGCGGCTTCGTTACAAATGTTAGCTATATCCGCGCCGGCAAAGCCCGGCGTTTGTGCCGCCAGCTTAGCAATGTTCAGATCTTTTGATTTCTTGATCGGCTTCAGGTGAACATCGAATATTTTTTCGCGACCCTTCACGTCCGGG
>DASPNB010000351.1:0-3462 GCA_035626755.1 Flavipsychrobacter sp. | reverse complement strand
TTGTTTTCGCTATTACCCTAACAATCGGAAAAGGATTCTGGGAGATTTTTGTGGCCATCGGGCTCACTATGTGGGTCAGTGCAGCCCGTCTTATCCGGGGCCAGGTGCTGGTACTCCGCGAAATGGAATATATCACCGCTGCAAAAGCCCTTGGCATTAACGATCTTAGAATTATTTTCCGGCATATCCTGCCAAATATCGCCGGTCCGCTCATGGTAATAGC
This sequence comes from Flavipsychrobacter sp., assembly GCA_035626755.1. GTDB lineage: Bacteria > Bacteroidota > Bacteroidia > Chitinophagales > Chitinophagaceae > MKUN01. Next base: position 3,239 of record DASPNB010000351.1, on the reverse strand, counting down.
TGCCAGCAATTTTGCCGCAGCCATTCTTATCGAAGCGGGCCTTAGCTTCCTTGGTATCGGCGTTCAGCCTCCTCAGCCTTCCTGGGGACTGATGATAAAAGAACACTACAATTTCCTTCTCACCAATCGCCCGCTCCTGGCACTCATTCCCGGTATTGCTATCATGCTGCTGGTTTACGCCTTCAACATTCTTGGCAATGCCCTTCGTGATGTTTTAGACGTTCGTGCTTAGTGGACCTCCAAAGTGGCGTGCTTTCCGAAACCGGATAAATGCTCCTTAGCCTCCGCTATCTCTGCTTCCGATCCCTGTACTATTACGAGTATCTTACCCTCATGCAGTTCCTTATCATACTGCTTGGCAATATCGCTTTTCATACCCGGCAGGGTCAGAGCCGAGATAAGGCCTCCACCTATCAATCCTATATCAAAGCCCGCTATAGCACCTACCAACGCGCCCGCTCCATACAGGAAACCCAGACCCGGAATCGCAAAAATACCCAGACCCGCCAGTACGCCAAGCGTTGAGCCTGCTATTGCGGTAACGCCTATTTCCTTGGCTGCCGTATTCATTAGGTGCGATTCATCATCATCGCCCGTGTTTTTCACCTTTCCTATTATGGAAAGTTGTGCATCTATATATCCTTGCTCCTTTAGCGCCCTGAGTGCGTCAAGAGCTTCTTCATGTGTATTGTAAACGCCTACTACAGTTTTCATTGTATTGTATTTATAAATTGTTAAATGATCTCATTCATATGCATAAAAACTGTTCCATTGTTGCATATCGGAATAGTTTTTGTTTAAATTTTTGCACTAATAGCGTGTAAAGAAACAGACATGAAAAAGATAGCACTGATACTGATGGGTTTGGCTTTCATGGCAAGCTCCTGCTCGCGGGAAATAGGCCGCGGCGTTCCTAAGACAACTGTATACGAACCACTCCGTAAGAGCTACCGCTCCGGCGGTGAAAAGATAAAAGTCATTCCCATGCCAAGAATGAAGGAAAGCCGGCGGTCCGGATCCGTTATAAAGTACGACCGGAAATAGTCTTCATGGCATTTTGTTCTAAATAGGTGTCAGGTGATCTATTTTTATTGGCTTAAATACTATCTTTTACCAGCCAATGGAAGGAAAAATAGGTAAACAACGTCTAAATGATTACAAAACGCCATTAATGAGAGCGCTATTAACGCTGGCTGCATTATTTTCTGTTATCAATTGTGTTGCACAGAACCGCGAGGTGGAAATACAGTTCGTGCCGACCTACAATTCAAAAGAGGTATTTTTTGAAGAGACTTGGTATGAACTGCCCTCGGGCGACAGTATCATTTTCGATGTATTCAAATGCTATATCTCCGACCTCGCTTTTTATAGCAAAGGCAAAAAGGTGCTATCTGAACCCGAGAGCTTTCACTTGCTTAATTCCGAAACAAACCTAAGCTTCAGTCTCTCCTTACCCGCAGCCATCGACTACGATGCAATTCATTTCAATTTCGGTATCGATAGCGCCACAAGTAATTCAGGCGCCCTCGGTGGCGATCTCGATCCCGCCAAAGGAATGTTCTGGACCTGGCAGAGTGGCTATATCAATTCCAAGATAGAAGGCCGCAGTAACCTCTGCCCCACCCGTCATCACGAATTTGCTTTTCACCTCGGCGGCTATGCAAGCCCTGACAATGCACTGCAATATGTAAGCCTTTCTGTGAAACCGGCAAAGGTTATCAGGGTAGAGATCCCACTGGACAAATTCGTAACCGGTATTAACTTAAAGAAACAGCATTCCATTATGTCCCCCGGTCCTGAGGCGGTAGCTTTATCAAAAAAACTGGCCGGGTCGTTGCAATCCAGGTAATGAAGAAATTGTGGATCATAGCTTTTTTATTTGCTTTTATCGCCCTGATGTCATTTAAGGCCGATAAGTTCGGATTATTCCCGATGCCGGAAGGATGGCCCGCACCAGCCTATGACTTCAAAAAAAACCCGCTGAGCGAAAAGAAGATCGAGCTGGGCAGAATGCTCTTTCACGATCCCGTGCTTTCGCACGATAGTACCATCTCCTGCACCAGCTGCCATTTGCAATACACAGCCTTCACCCACGTAGACCATAAACTGAGCCATGGCATACAAAACCGCATTGGCACCCGCAACTCCCCCGCCCTTATGAATCTTGCCTGGGCTAAGAGTTTTATGTGGGATGGATCTGTCAACCACCTCGACGTACAGGCCCTCGCGCCCATCTCCAATCCTGATGAAATGGATGAAGACATTGCTCACGTTATCACCAAACTGCAATATTCTAAAAAATATCCAGCGCTGTTTTTTGAGGCTTTTGGAGATTCAGCTATCACTACAGAATACGTACTGAAATCTTTATCCCAGTTTATGCTCACCATGGTAAGCGCTAACTCAAAGTATGACCGCGTGATGCACAAAGAAGACACCTTTACCACTAAGGAAGCAAAGGGTTACGCGCTCTTTAAGCAAAACTGCGCTTCCTGCCATACTGAGCCATTGTTTACCAATATGCAGTTTGAGAACAATGGCCTCCCTGTAGATGATTCGCTGAAAGACATTGGCAAGATGAAAATTAGCCGTAGATCCGCCGACTCCTTGAAATTTAAAGTACCGACGCTGCGAAACATAGAATTCTCCCAGCCTTATATGCACGATGGCCGCTTCAAGAACCTGAACCAGGTATTGAACTACTATGCTATGGGCGTGCAGCATAGTCCTACGCTCAATCCAAAGCTTGAAAAAGGCATATATCTTACCAACGTTGAAAAAGTAGAACTAATAGCCTTTCTCCTCACTCTTACCGACAAAGAATTCCTCTACAACCCGAAATTCTCCATAACCGGAAAAAAAACGGATACCTCGGCGAAGGATTTGTTAAAAGCCGCCGTCAAATAAAGCAGCCCCCATTTTAAAACTTTCAAAAACCAAAACTATGTTGAAAAGAGGAATACTTTTCATAACAGGACTTCTTTTGTCCGCATCCATGCAGGCACAAGATCCGCAAATGACCAACTGGTGGTTCAATACCACAAATAATACCTACAACGGCATCCTGACAGACGTGGAAGCGGTTTACTACACCACTACCAATCTCTATGTGAAAACAAGCTGTGTGCCCAACTACTACCAGGATGGGCAAAGCGTAAACGATGCCGCCGACCAGGATGCAATATTTATCATCCCGAGAAATCCTACTCCCGATTCTACCCCGGACAGTATACAAGGCG
>DASPNB010000350.1:0-2927 GCA_035626755.1 Flavipsychrobacter sp. | reverse complement strand
TAGAAGGGAAAATACAGCTGAACCGGCCACAGACACCCAAGGCGCCGTTTCCGTACAACAGCGAGGACGTATTGTTTTACAACGAAGCAAAGAGCATAGCATATGGGGCAACGATAACCACCCCAAAAGGCAACGGAGAATATCCTGCTGTGATACTGATAACCGGCTCGGGCGCTCAGAACAGGGATGAAGAATTGTTTCAGCATAAGCCCTTTGCAGTAGTGGCCGACCACCTGACCAGGAATGGCTATGCTGTTTTGCGGGTTGATGACAGGGGTGTAGGAAAAACAACAGGAGACCGCACCCACGCTACTTCGGCGGATTTTGCAGAAGACGTGATGGCCTCAATTGCCTACCTGAAAAAAAGAAAGGAAGTTGATAAAAACAAGATAGGCCTTTACGGACATAGTGAAGGTGGGATGATAGCACAAATGGTGGCTGCAAAAAGTAAGGATGTCGATTTTATTATTCTTACAGCTGCACCGGGTGTAAAGGGCTCGCAACTGCTGATAGAGCAAAACGAAGCTGTATTAAAAGGCATGAACTTTACAGAAGAGCAGATAATGGGCTACATGACCATGTATAAAAAAATAATATACGGGCTGCTGAACTCTGTTACACGGGAAGCAGCAGAGAAAAATATCCGCAAAGCGATCCAGGACTGGAGAGCAGGCACTGACAAAGGAACTGTGGAAGCCATGACCGGTATAAAGGATCACGACTCTGAACAAAGATTCTTTTACGAATTCGTGCGGTTGTATGACAATAAATGGATGATGTACTTACTGCGCTACGACCCGAAGCCAGTATTGGAAAAGCTTGACTGTAAAGTGCTTGCCATAAACGGAGACAAAGACATACAAGTGATAAGCCGCACCAACCTGGAAGGTATAGCGAAAGCGCTGGCCAACAGCAAATCGAAGGTAAACGAAGTGCGGGAGATCGAGGGAGTTAACCACCTCTTCCAGGAATGTAAGTTGTGTACTGCGCAGGAATACGGCCAACTGGAACAGACCATCAAACCCGAAGTTCTGGATATAGTAACCACCTGGCTGAACGAAAACGTGAAGTAACCCGTTTCTATAAAGTTTTTAGATACTCTATCACCGCCTCCCTTTCGCTTTGTGTGAGTGCATCGCCAAAATAGTGGCCGTGGTTGCCATAGGCAGGCAAGGTGGTGTTATACACCTTCCGCCTTTCCGGTTTGTCATGTACACTGTACTTCCACCCTAATGACCGGTAATCATACTTCATGCTTTTAAAATCCCGGCTCCAATATACAGGACGTGATTTGCTGTTGAGCATACCTTCAATAGTAGGAACTGAACCGTTGTGCATGTAGGGAGCAGTTGCCCATACACCGTCCAGGGGGGGCGCTATGTAACCGTTGAATGGAACTAACTGTGCAGGATTATTGCCCTGCACAAACCAACTGGTGTTGAACCAGTCGATGAACTGCTTATTCTTTACTATCTGGCCACATAGCATAGAGTCTGTTTGCACCAGCGACACCGGTATCAAGAGGTTAGGATATACCGCACCCTTGCCATAAGTACCATGACAGCCGCTACAGTTCTCATTGAATACTACCTTACCCTTATTTGCCTTTTTGTGGTTGATATCATGCGGGTATTTCGGTGGCTCCAGTGTACGGATATATGCCAGCACATCAGCAAAATGTGTACTTACCTCTCGCGCCTCTGTAGTGTCAGTCACTGTCAGCAGGTTAGACAGCATCATAAATTGCGCAAAATCGCCTCTGCCAAAACCAGTGTAGAACATGGCATTTTTCTTTTTCATCAGCCACCACGCCGGCACATCGGTGGGCACAACATCGATAGGAATTGCCAGCATGGGCGTGTCGCTCCACTGCAGCGTTTTCGGGTGACGATGGGCAGCTAACAGGGAAGCTAGCCTGTCGGCTGTATTGACACCCCGCACCTCGGTCTCCATATGCGGATATGTAGCAGCAAATGCTGTAAGGAAAGATGCCGCAGCCTCATACTGCTTAGGCGCCATTGTGCGCAGCATATTGATACGTCCGCTGAAATCGGTTTTGGTGGCATTGCTGAAATCCAGGGTCGTATTGCCCAGCCCTATGATAAGTTTACCTTCAAATTCGGCAGCATGGCATTGCAGGCAAGTTGGTATCACCATTTCAATACCGTTATTTTCTATAACGTTGTATCCGTAGGGCACGGTAGCATTTTTACCTGTGCGCTGCAAAAGATTATCCTTGTCTTTGCCGCTGTTCATTACAAAAACGCCATAAGGAAGACCGCTTTTCAGAAAGTCACCGGTGGTAAGGTATTCGTAACCTTTTTGAGTGTCTCCAACCCGTTGTTCGTTGGCCGGTATAGCCACCGGGCCATTGGTATCTGTGATAAAACCAAAGCCCGAAAGCAAAGGCAGAATAAAGAGCGTGATGAATATTTTCTTTTTCATTACCCGGAAACGGCAATAAAATTAGGGAAAGACCATCAATAAAAAATAAGCCCGTCGCGGTGGTACCGGACGGGCTGGCTTGTATATTTTTAATGGCTTATTTATTTTCAATTTTCACTTTGTCGTGCAGATCAATATCTACCAATACGCGGCCACAGTGCTCACATACGATGATCTTCTTGTGCTGACGTATCTCCGACTGGCGCTGGGGCGGGATGATGTTAAAGCAACCACCGCATGAGTCGCGCACAATAGGCACGACGGCCAGGCCATTATGATAGCTAGTGCGGATACGTTCATAGGCTGTAAGAAGGCGCGGCTCAACCTTATCCTTCGCCTCGCCTGATTTGGAAACCAGCATTTTTTCTTCTTTACCGGTTTCTGCGATAATCTTTTCGAGTTCTGCTTTCTTTTCTTTCAGCTGGTCTTCTACCTCTTTTACCTTTGCCAGCGTGGCCTCTTTAGCAGCATTGCGCTCTTTC
>DASPNB010000349.1:0-2153 GCA_035626755.1 Flavipsychrobacter sp. | reverse complement strand
CGTAGTACTGAACATTAGCTTCGCCGTTCATGCCTTCGTAAGCGCCGCCAACTTCCAGCTGCAGGGGCATTTCAGCATAGGCAGAGCTATGTTGTTTCAGGACCGAACCGATCTTAGAGATCATCTGCGACAAGTTGAAAGCGTCACCGCATTCTACGGTTATTCTTATCTCCTCCTTAGTGAGCATCTGGTATTCACGATCGCTGAGGGTGAGCTTCAGGTTGTAAACAGTATCGTCGCCTGCCTTTATATCGAGCTGGGCTTTATTGTCCAGGTGAAGAAATTCATTTTTGCTGGTGATTGTATAATGACCGTCGAGGTTACCTGTGTTCTTTATATAGACAGGTACGGAAATATTCCTTTGGTAGCCGGCCAAAACCATGTTGGAGTTAGGCAATCCGGCTTTAAAGCCTGAAACCTCCTGCATCTTTACGTTGAAAGACACGGTTTCCATTTCTCCTGAAGAAAGGCTGCGGCAGTCGACCTTTACTGTTTTCCAGGCGGCAGAGTTAGTTACTGCGGGGTAGAGGCGCATAGGAACTATAGAGCTGCTGTTTGGCTCAACAGTTACTGTCACCACCTGCTGAGTAGTCATCTGCCAGCCCTCAGGTATAGAGATGCGCAGCTGCAGTTCAAGCGCTTTAGAAGAGGTATTCTGTATGGTAAGAGTATTGTAGAGGAAATCCTTACTGCCGGTGGCGATGAGGGAATCCTTAAGAAAGGACATTCTTGTGGCGTTCTTCAAAACCTGGGCGGAAGAAGCAAAAGCCATGAGCATCATAGCTGCACAAAGCATCAGCTTTGCCATATTTGCTTTGTATGTAAGTGCCCTTGTCATGGTTCCTGTTTCTCTCTTAAATTCTTGTTTTGCTGCACAAAGATGCGTTCAGGGAGGGCCTTTGCAAAGTTTTCGGGCGTGCTTAACGAGGGTTTACAATCTGCTTAACCAGTGGTTAACGAAGGGTGTGATGCTGTTCCCAATGCTGTGGACCACCCCGGCCCGGCCATGCACAAAGCTGTGCGGGCCACCCCTCCTAAAAACAGGAGGGGAGCTTTAAAAATGAAAAGGGCCGCGATATCGCAGCCCTTTTGAAATATTGTTCCAGATGTGATTACCACCTGTATCGTAAGCTCAGGCTTATGGCGTGTGCCCAAAGGGTGAATTCGTTGTTCACCCCTGCCATTTCAGAATCAAGTGTTTGCACACGGTAGAAGCGGGTAGAATATTCGGCGCCAATACCTACATGATCTTTGATGTAATGCGTGTAACCACCCTGGAAGCCAAAACCCCAGCCTGAACCGGGCTTGTAAGCATACCTGTCCATATAGCGGTAAGAAGAATCTTGTGTAGCGCTGCCGTAAACTTTAGTGCTTTGGGCACCGTCGTTAACTGTTACTACCGGTCCGCCGGAAATGCCGAGGTGGAAGGTAGCTACGTTGTGGTAGCGGTAGTTCCTGAAAAGCGGAATGAGGGCATTGGCCTGCAACATGAAGCTGATTGCGGGTCTTGCCAATACATAGCTGATGGTATCGGTGCCGAGGGGCTGGCCCTGGTAGCCCGTGATAGGCACATGATCGTCAGTGCTTTCCCATTTGCTGGAGCTGATCTCAAGCCCTACCTGGAAGTACTCCTTAATGCTATAAAGGGCGCGACCCGAGATGTAGGGATTCCAGTAGGTTGTCTGGCCGATGTAGACCGGCTCTTTTGGCAGGGAGTTCCTGCAGATACCGCCATTGAGGCCCAGCTCAAAGCGGCTGAGCTCCTGGTAGGTTTGAGCAGAAAGGCCCAAGGCTGACAATAAGGCCAGAGCAGAGAGTATAAAAACCTTCATTTTTGCCTGTTTTTTTGAAAAACGTTTTCAAACCTACATAAAAAAAGTCGTTACACATAGAGGCAGCAGTAAGGCAAAACTCAAAAGTGAAAAGCAGAAAGTGGATGTGGAAGAATAGGTAGTGCGGTTTGCACTGTGAGATTTGTGTGTAATTAATTGATTTTCAGCTTGTTAATTAGCGTTTGTCCGATTTGAGCGGTGTGCCCGGCCGCTGAGGACCCCTCCGTCCGCGAAGGGCGGACACCTCCCCTAAAAACAGGGGAGGAGCTGTTGAGTTGGTAGTCGCTGTGTTTGCGCCCCTCTGTCCCGACATTCGTCGGG
>DASPNB010000348.1:0-4581 GCA_035626755.1 Flavipsychrobacter sp. | reverse complement strand
AATTGTGGATGATAAGGTGGTAGGTTGCGGTGGATTTGGTGATAAGGACAATACAGGCGAGATCTCCCTGGCGTGGGGGCTGATCCACAGAGACTACCATAAGATGAACTACGGGCGATCCTTATTGAAATACCGCTTGTCGGAGATAGATAGGATATACCCTAAGCAGCCGGTGTTCATTGATACTACGCAATTTTCTTACGGATTTTTTGAAAAGTATGGCTTTGAGGTGTTGAAGATAACGCCTGATCATTACGCAGTTGGCATGCATAGGTATGATATGGTGAGGCGGAACGTTTCGTTGGGGATTTAAGTTGGAAACTTAAACCAGATGGGACTCAAATGTCGATGGGGAAAGTGTACAGCTCTATTCAGCTGGTCATGGTTCGCCCTTCGACCCCGCCCAGGATGACAGCTCACTACGACAGTATTTATTTAACTTGAGAGTTAGTGGTAACGGACAGAGTCCTAAGTTAAATGAGATAGGCGCATTGAAGGAGCCTGCTATTTAACAGTAAGGAGTTTTCCTGCGGCCAGACCTGAAAGGCCGGTGAACTGCAAAAAATAGTTGCCCGGTGCGGTGGACGGTGGGAGGTCTATCTGCGTAGTGTTTCCACTGATGGACCAGGAGGCAAGGCGTTTCCCCGACATGTCGAACAATTCAGCTACTCCCTTTCCGGGAGTTTTGATAGTGAAGGATGAGGCTGCGGGATTGGGGTAGAACTGAAAGGAAATATCCCCGGAATGCTTGTTGGGTACGAAGGTAGTTTGGTCCAGAATGTTACCATCTGCATCGGTAGCCAGTATCCAGGCCTGATAAGACTGGTGCATAGAAATGGTATCGTTCCAGGCGGTGCCACAGAATACCAATGTGCTATCGGCGCGTTCCACCATATCGGACAGCCAGCCATGTTTCCAATTATCGGTGTCGTAATATTTTGACCACAGTATATTCCCCGCGGGGTCAACACGGGCGGCCCAACCAAGGTGCACATCCTGAACCCCGCTGCGAACACCTGCGCCGCATACCAGGTAATCGCCGTTCATGAGCTGACGGGCTTTGTATATGTAGTCGGGGAAAATGTTAGATCCGTAGGGAAACAGAGTTTGCCAATCGGTGTTGAAATTGGTATCGAGGTGGGTGAGGCAGGGCGGAAAGTTCTGGTTGTCGCTTACTGTTGATGTGAGCAACGAGTCTGTCATTGCGCCGAAAAAATATCCCCCGTTCATATCAGAATAAGCAGGTGCGCGATAATGGTAGCCATTGCTAAAGAAAGTGTCACGTATAAGTGTACCATCGTTGTTGATAAGCAGGAACCAGGGATAGGCTTTAAAGTAGCCGTTCGTTGCAGCTGTATCAGTGAGCGTGCCGCTGATGAGGCTGCGCGTAGCATCGAGCGGTTGTATACTGTGTAGTTCGCAGTAATAACCGGGACGCTGGTAGGTATGTTTCCAGTTCATGTTGCCATTGGGGGCAAGGCCGATGAGCATGCCATCAAAAACGGTTGACGATGAAATGTATGAGGAGGACTGCCAGCCAGCCATTAATATACTTCCGTCTGGAAGCACACCACAGTCGTAGACGTTCTCCCGGTGCTGTGCAGTATCTGTGTAAGTCTTGTAAAATATGGTGTCCATTTGGAAGTTGAGCGCAATAAGGCCGGCCCACGTGTAATAGCGACCGGGATAAGGATAGGGGAAAAGACACAAATTCGCCGTGTAAGGCATTATGTAGCCGATATTGGGAAGTTGTTTTACGCCCCCAGAATAATCCATGTAGAGACCCATCTGGTGCCTGTGGAGGTGTTTCACGCTGAGTACGTTGGCTCCATTTGAAGAGACATTCATCCACATAGCATCGGCGGGGTTTTGATTATCGGAAACCGGCTGCCAGGAGTTACCAGCAAGAAAGAAGGTTCCATCGGTGCGGAGCAGGATATTGTGGACATAGTCGGCAGTGGAATCGAGGCCGCTGTGCAGGTAGTTGAACTGCTGGGCGGATGCCAGGACTGAAATGAGAAGGGTTGCAGTAAGGGTAAAAAGGCGCTTGATCATAAAGCTGAGGTTTAGTGGTAGTATAAAGTTAATAGTTTCTTATGATAAGACGAGGGGAAGAGGTATTTACCCTAAGAGCGGGTCTGTTGCGCAGATATTGAGTTCGAGATGCCCTGCGGAACATCTCGAACAACGGGGGACTACGCCTAGCGGGGCGGCGTAGTCGAAGAGACTACGCCGAGCGGGGTATTTGTAGTATCTTTAAATATGGGCAGGCTATTCCTTCTGTTTCTTATTAGTGCTATGCCGGGCTTGTCGTCTTGCGTTAAATTATTTGATCCTCCTGAAGGAGGCCGTGAGTTCAAAACTGTTACTACAAGCGTTTCAGGGAGCCTGACACATAAGTACTATCACTATCCTATAAAAAATACATTGGTCAAGGTTTATTCTTACCGAAGCGAACCAGATAATTTTGCATACAGTATCATCACCGAAGATCTGGATTCTGTTTATACAGATGATAATGGTTTGTTCTCTATGACATTTACACACCAAGATAATTCAGGTGCAGGGTCTACTGCTAACAAATATTATGTCCATTGCCCGTATCTAAAAATTGACAGTGCAAAGCAGGTATATCCAGGAGTAAATAACTCCGACGTATCGTTGTATTTTTATGTGAAACCTGTGCTTGGTATAACCTTCACTGTGAGCAATTTATTATATCCACCATTGCAAGTTGGTATTCCGGGAGGTGCTGTTAAGATATACAACAGCGGCGACACGACCCTTTACTGTGAAGTTGAGGCAAATACAGGTTTTGGCAGTTCATACCGTTACACTGACCTGGCTGATTCGATCCACATAGGTTATTTTGACTTTACTGTCGGAGCTTACCACGACACGTTCTTTAAACATATTTTTATCGATGCGTCTACTTTTTAAACGCATTTGGACTAAGTGCTGCCGGACAAAGTCCTGCATTCTATTGATGATTTAAATTGGAAACTTAAACCAGACGGGGGATAGCCGGGGTCTTGTGAATGGACAACTCAAAGACGCCAATCTGGGGATTGGCAACCGGTGCGACGTAGTCGAAAAGACTACGCCGAGCGGGGGCCATAAAGGGTGTCTGAACTGGAATTTTTGGAATTGGCTAATTTTTGAAATGGACCGGTGGAATGACTTGCCGCGACTGACTTGGAGTTTTAGCTTTGTAAGTTGCGCACCTCTACAATTTCTTTTACGTATCTGATAAAGCACAGGCTTCTATATTTATACCATTCTTCCAGCATGTCGGGGTAGTAGTTAAGCAAGCTCTTAAATTGCTGAAAGGGTTTTCGTTTTTGCAGGGCAGCTATGAAGCGATCGCGCATGTCTTCATCGGCTAAGTCATTTGCAAAGTCAGCCATGAAGCAAAATGACTCGTGATCGGTAGGCACATCAAACCGGATATAGTCAGCTATACCCGCGTTTATTTTATCCAAAACGTCCTGCCAGTATTCTGCATAGCTATCGTCCAGGTCGTTAGGGTAGCTTTCGACTTCGCCGGTCTTTATGTGATAAAAGCAGACCATGCCAGATTCCAGATCCTGGGCAATACTTTTGAGCTGTTCTGATGTAAGCTGCAGGGCCATATGGCAAAATTAATGATAAGCGGATGAATTGCCGACTGCAGTTACAAACTGCAACTATCTTTAGCCACAAGTCGGCCGCACAAAGGCCAGGCTATAGACTTGCGGCAGCGGGGGGCTTTTGAAAATGAATTACTCAAAGACGCCAATCTGGAGATTGGCGGCCGGTGCGACGTAGTGAAACACTACGCCGAGCTGGGTTATTAATTTTTTGAATAATAGTGCTGTCTTTTAGGCTTTTGTAAAGTGAAAACTATTCTGCTTGTCGTTGAATTCTATAGTAACCGGTTGAATCCTCTTTTTTCCAATGGTAGATTAATTTTAAAAGTACTCACCCCCATTTTTTGTGGTAGTTTTTCTCTTCTTTCATAATGTATTTCAAATAGTCGATGCACGAGTAAAATCGTGTATGCAAACCTTTTGCTCCAATCGTCGAAAGATATCTCTTTCATTTCCCATCCTTTTCCAGAATAATTGTAGAACCAAATTCTTTTCCCAATTTCATCAATAGAATAGTCGGAATGTGCAAAGGCATTGCGTATTTGAGAGTGAAAGCTATTGTCTAAAACGTCCCACAGTTTAAGATTACCTTTTTGACTTTCAGTTTTTGTTGCTAAAATGAAATTGTGCTTACCCATTGGTGGTACTGATATTTTCCAGTCATAACTGTATCCCAACGCGATTCTAACTAGCCGGTCCAACTTCTTCAAAAAAGCTAAGGCCTCCCAAACCTGACTGTAGACCATCATCATTCCATGTTTATTCTGATTTCACTGTCGTCAACGGTCTTGACCGCACCAAATCGATAGAATGTGTTAAGAAATTCAATCATGAATTTATTTCTGGTTTGATCAGCCATAAAGTCTTCACGGTCGTCAATTACATATGGACTTAAGTTCAAGCTGTTTTTTACTAACTTTTTTTTGTACTCGCCATCTGCGAGATAGACTAT
>DASPNB010000347.1:0-3789 GCA_035626755.1 Flavipsychrobacter sp. | reverse complement strand
TTATGATGTCAATGTTTTGCTACTCGATTACCCGAGTATACATCCTAAAAGGAAATCTTTACGCAATTACTTCTTCGCGATCAACCATGCGAAAGACGCCTACAGGAATTTCGCCCCGGTCTTTGATACGCTAAAGACCCTGCGTGAACAACACCTTATGGGCTCAGGAAATCTCTCAGTGCTTTTCCACAGCATGGGCAACAATGTGATGAAGGAAATGGTAGAACATAAAAAGATACGGAACATCAACAATACAGTGTGGGTGGATAACCTTATACTGAACGCACCTTGCGTGAAGCAGCGCAAGCATAGAAGGTGGGTAGACAACATCAATTTTGCAGAGGCGATCTATGTTCACTACAATCCGCAGGACCGCACACTTTTTCTTGCTAACCTGGTCAGTTTCTCCAAGCAGCTGGGAGAACAGGTGAAAAATCCAATCTCCGACAAGGCTATATACATCAATTTCAATACTGTTGCAGGTGAGAATCACAGTAACTTCTTACCGAATTACCGAAATGGCGCAAACAAACCCGAAGTCTTTGAGCACTACCGTACCCTCTTCCATGGCAGCCAGGTAAAGCCAGGTGATAATAAACGCTACGCACCCACTACTTATCATAAGATCGGCTGGGACCTGTTACCGGATGAGGGTATGAATGGAACAAATCAGGCAAGCATCAGGTAACCACGCCTACTCCATTCCCCGAGGCAGCTATATGCCTGAAATGCAATTGGGAAACAGGCAGGGTAATAATAAAGGTAGCCCCTTCTCCGGGTTTACTTTTAGCTGTAATTACACCGTGATGGATATCTACTACTTTCTTGCAGATAGCAAGGCCGATACCCGTACCTTCATAAGTTTGTTTACCATGAAGACGCTGGAATAGAGAAAATATGCGATCGAGGTAGGCTTCATCGAAACCTATTCCATTATCCTCTACAGTAATGCGGCAGAATTTCTCATGATCCCAGAAACGCGGATTGTGAAGGATGGAAAAATGCGGCTTCTTGTCCTTTACATAGTCCTCGGGAAGTTCATTACCCTTTACTATACTTGCGTGAATATTTATTTGAGGTGGAAGATCATCTTTCCGGAACTTTATAGCATTGGTAATAAGATTCTGGAACAGCAGACCCAACTGCGATTCAATGCCATCAATAGCGGGAAGAGGGTCTTTTTTTATTTCCGCCCCCGTGTTGTTTACAAGAACTTCTATATCCGATAATACCTGTTCCACTACCCGGTCCAGTTTTACTGGTCCGAAATTTACATTGCCTGCGGAAAGGCTGGAAAATTCCAATATATCATCAATAAGGTTCTGTGCCCGCTCGGAAGAATTCACCATCTTTTCTAAATAAGTTCTACCCTTCCCGCCAAGAACATCTTTAAACTCATTGTCCAACATGCCCGCAAATGTTATGATCTTGCGCAGCGGCTCTCTGAGATCGTGGGAAGCTATGGAGGCAAATTTTTCCAGCTCCTGGTTGGTCAACTCCAATTCCTGCGATTTGGCCAGTAGTTGTTGCTCCACTTCTTTGGCTTCTGTTACGTCCTGGCCCGTCCCGAACATATACTTTACTTCGCCTTTTTGATCAAGAATGACGTCGCCCTTGGAATGCATTGTTTTCACTGTGCCATCGGGTAGCTGTATACGATGATAAAACTCTTCAAACTTTTTTGTCTGGAAAGCTTTGGTGATCAGTGCATTCACATCGTCCCGGTCTTCAGGGTGTACCCTTTCAATAAACAGCTCATAAGTGAGGTCATCACCGGGTTCCGCACCGTATATTTTCATCATCGTATCCGACCAGTTGATCTTATTGGCATTCACATCCCACTGCCAGTGACCCAACTTAGCTATCTCCTGGGCCTCGTTCAACAGCTTATTATTTATCTTCAACTGAAGCTCTACATCTTCCCTGTGCAAAACCTCGCCTTCAAGCTGCTCTGCGGTTTTGAGCGAAAAAGCAACCGGCAGCAGCTTCACCAGGTGAAAAACAGTCAGCCAACTCACTACGCCGGTACCGAAACGTACCAAAGCATTCAGTCGATAGGCAGGGTACCAAAAAGTAATTGCATCCAGCAGGTGAGTAGTACCGCAGGCGAGTATGAAAGATGCGAACAGAAAATACACCCTCTGAAAGCGTGCTTCCTGTTTGCGGGTGATATAACGGATTATTATTGCAGGGATGGCAAAGTATGCTCCCCAGATCATCAGGTCGCTGATAATATAAAGCCAACCATGAAAATCTGTCCACTTGCCGCAATGCCACCGTGGGGGAAAGCCACTATCGTCAAAAAGTTTACTGAAGAATTCGGTTACCTGGTTCAATAAGGCAGCGATTTACAAACATTAATTTATTAAAAAATCTGCTTGATTAAAATAGCTATGAACCTACCGAGGTATAAATAACGGTGCTACTGTCTGTAAGATGTTGATTATCAAAACATCAGAATCCATTCACCACTTGCCTGATACGGGTTAATTTTTCGAGAAGGGTCTCCAGGCGGTCAAGATGCAGCATATTAGCGCCATCTGATTTAGCATTGGCCGGGTCAGGGTGTGTTTCTATAAAAAGGCCATCTGCACCTACAGCAATGCCCGCGCGCGCTATTGTTTCTATCATCTCAGGATTACCACCTGTTACACCTGAGCTTTGATTGGGTTGTTGCAATGAATGAGTACAATCTAAAACGACAGGCACATCCATCGCCTTCATAGTTGGTATACCCCGGTAGTCAACTATCAGGTCATGGTAGCCGAAAGTAGTTCCACGGTCGGTGAGTACCACCTGTTCATTGGCACTCTCTCTTATTTTGTTTACTGCGAATTGCATTGCCTCCGGACTTAAAAATTGGCCCTTCTTTACATTCACTACTTTTCCCGTCTTTGCGGCAGCAACCAGGATGTCTGTTTGCCGGCAGAGGAAAGCCGGTATCTGGAGCATGTCTGCATACTCCGCAGCCATAGCTGCTTCATTTGCATCATGTATGTCTGTTACTATGGGGAGGTTGAAAGTGCACTTCACCTTACCCAATATCTTCAGCGCATTTTCGTCGCCAATACCAGTGAAGCTATCCAGTCTTGTACGATTTGCTTTTCTATAAGAGGCCTTAAAGATGTAAGGTATCTCCAGGCGCTCACATATCTTCATTACACCCTCGGCAATACGCAAAACCATTTCTTCACTTTCCACTACACATGGCCCTGCCATCAGGAAAAAGTTATTGCTCTTGTATTGTTTGCGTAACTGCTCTAATGAAAAGCTCATTGTTCTGTTATTTAGCACTCACTTAAATTCAATGGTAAATTGGTGGCCAGTCCGCCCTCTGCTGTTTCCTTATATTTATGGCTCATATCCAAAGCAGTCTCCCACATGGTATTTACTACGGCATCCAAAGATACACGTGCATTGTCGGGATTGCTCTGTAACGCCAGTTGGCAGGCAGTTATTGCCTTGATCGCTCCCATAGTATTGCGTTCTATACAAGGCACTTGTACCAGGCCCCCAACAGGATCGCAGGTAAGACCGAGATGATGCTCCATAGCTATTTCGGCGGCCATCATACACTGGCGCTCATTACCACCCATACATTCAGTAAGAGCAGCAGCAGCCATCGCCGACGATACTCCTATTTCCGCCTGGCAGCCGCCCATTGCGGCTGAGAGTGTTGCTCCCTTTTTAAAGATCGATCCTATCTCAGAAGCCACAAGGAGGAACTGAACTATCTTATCTTCGGTATCACCTCCGGCAAAAGCGATGTAATACTGAAGCACCGCAGGT
>DASPNB010000346.1:0-6070 GCA_035626755.1 Flavipsychrobacter sp. | reverse complement strand
CTGGCGGCCCATTTCTATGGCGCCATTCACTATCCAGTAACCGCAGAAAATGAATACCAGTATACAACCCAGGGCAATAACAACCTTATTACGGTAAAGAGGAATTTCAGCTTCGGTAGGGATACCTTCTTTCTGGTGCGCTGCACGGCGGAGTCCGCTGTTCACACGCCAAAGGATGGTACCTAATATTAATAGTATAACTGTGATCGTAGTATAAAGCCAGCCATTGTCTTCCTGTGGAGCACCTGCTGCAGCGCCTGCACCGCCGCCCGGGGGTGGTGGTGGCGTAAAGTCATTTACATACTTAACGATCGCATCAATTTCTTCTGTAGAAAGGTTGGGGAAAGCCGTCATCGCGGTCTTATTCCACTTATTATATATGTCTACGGCGTACTTGTCACCGGAACCAACCTTACCCATTGGGTTGTGTACCCAGTCATACAGCCATTCCTTGCTGGGGACACGTGCATCTACCCCCTTCAGGGCAGGACCAGTCGCATCTTTTATCGGGTTGTGGCAAGTGGCACAGTTGGACTGGAATAAGGCTTTACCTTCCGGGGCAGCAAATGCAGTAGTATTTAAGAATAAAACACAAAAAAGTATGAAAGCGCGCTGGGCGAATCTCCGGATCATTGGCTTAATTGATTCTGACACAGGAATAAATTTGAAATTTAACTTTCCGTTTAGACAAAGCTGGGCAAAACTACAACATGAACGTGAAATGTTGTACACATTTTATAAAAAAGTTTTCTCAGTACTGGCGCGGGTTTCAGCCGATTTTTTGTTATTAGCCAAATCTTAATGTCATTTTTTTGTCAGCCTAAAACTGGAGCTATAAGTCACAGGTTTGTAATGATATTTATAGGACATTTTCCCGATTATATAAATGACCATCGGGGTGTTTAAACAAAAAGACCTTTAAATACTCCCTTACGAGCTATGCAAACATCTCAAATGTCTGCGATGCTTGTCCGCGCTGGGGTCTGCGGGAAATAAATACATCCTCAAGGCTAAGATACCCCTTAGGAGCTACCCGTTACAAACTTTTGTCTTTTCACTTTTGAGTTTTGACTTCGCTCGCCCCGGGTGGGCTTAAATGCTCCCTGTCCTTCCCCCATCAACAGGAATACTGGTTCCGTTTACGTAACCAGCAGCCGGGGAGGCCAAAAAGGCGACCATTGCAGCTATCTCTTCGGGCTGGCCAAAACGTTTGGCAGGTATCTCCTCCAGCATCTCCTTTTCTACAGCATCCTGGCTGTACCCGGTCTTAGTTGCCTTATTATTAATAATAGTTTCCAGCCTGCCCGTAGCCGTAGCGCCGGGAAGCACATTATTGACCGTAATACCGAACGGAGCCAATTCATTGGCCATAGTCTTGGCCCACGATGCCACAGCTCCGCGGATGGTATTGGATACACCCAGGCCCTTCAGCGGGATCTTCACCGAAGTGGATATAATATTAATGATTCGGCCGTACGCAGCTGCCTTCATGCCCGGCATACAGAGAGTGGCCAGTATATGATTGCAAACCAGGTGCTGCTCAAAGGCTGACAGGAAATTATCCGGGTTGGCATCAGTTATCGGGCCGGCGGGCGGGCCGCCTGTGTTATTCACCAGTATATGTATGGGATTGGCGGCTACAAAACCCGCTACTGCCTCTTTCAGTTGCTGCGGCTGACTGAAATCTGCTACGAGGTAGCTGTGCTGCTGGCCTTTGCCTGTATCCAGCGTAGAGACCGCCTGCTTCAACTTTTCTTCATTCCGGGCTATTAGTACACAATCAGCACCAAGCGATGCCAGCGCTGTGGCACTGGCCAACCCAATTCCCTGGGTGCTGCCGGCAACCAGGGCCCTTTTACCCTTCAGATCCATTGAAAGCATGAGCATAAATATTTAGGCAGCGAAAATAGTACATATGGCCGTCAATTCCTTTTATCCTAATACCTCGTTAAGCAGTAGTAAACAGGCGGTTAAACGATGCCGTTTTTTTGGAAACAGCCCCCTGGCAATAGCATCTTTGTTCCAACAAAACAAAACGGGGATATGAAAAACATTCTGTTTATACTCTTACTGCTTCCTAACCTGCTGAAAGCAGAGTCATTCAGCTACAACCGGCTGATAATGGTAAGCCAGGGATCGGATAATTTCTCTTTGGACAGGGACAAAACGGTGCGCACTAATGGCACTATTAATATTGAAGGTAACAGCATAACAATAGATAAAGAAACCTACACGCTGAAGCCAACCAAAAAAGAGAACTGCTTCAAATGCAAAGGCGGCATGTTCCAGATGGTATATGTTGCAGGCAGACTGGCCTATGTGCAACACTACCGCTTTGGCAAAATATATAACTACCACATTCAGAATACAGCCGATCCGGCCAAAGGAAGGAACAGCGCCTAACGATACTCGAAACAAGAAAGGAGAACACAAACCAAAAGCATCCCGCGTTCGCGGGATGCTTTCTTTTAATATATCCGCTTCCTTATCCCAAGCCTATTGCGTATTTTTACCCGGGAGAACCAGCATATAGCATATATGGCATTACTACGATTCAGAGTTTATTGGGAAGAAGACGACCAGGTATACCGTGATTTAGAGGTGAAGGTAGGGCAGACCTTTTTAGAGCTTCATAAAGCGATTGTACAGGCCTACGAATTTGATGGGAAACACAGTGCCTCCTTCTTTGAAAGCAACGAACGCTGGGAAAGAGGAAGGGAACTGAACTCTGAAGTGCTGGTGAACAAGAAAGACGCTCCTGCCCTTAGCATGATGCGCACACCGGTAAGTGCCTTGGTAACCAAGCCCGACGAGAAATTCGTTTACGTCTACGACCCAGCAAAGAATTGGACCTTCCTGGTAGAGCTGATAGGCGTGGTGAAAGAAGAAGATCCCAGGCATACTTACCCCAGGGTATTCCGTAAGGAAGGCGTGGCCCCTGCCCAATATGGCGTGAAAGGCGTGAATCCCGACAAGCTGATGGAAATAGAAGAAAAGTACGACCTCAGTAATGAAGACATGCTGGAAGGCTTCGGTAACGAAGGCGAGGACGGTACCACTAGCTTTGGCGGCGGTGGCGGCGAGGAATCGTACAGCGAAGAGTAGACCGGCAATTTAGGACCGTTGAATAATACTACTCCTTCGGGGACTTTCTACTTTTGACTCTCGACTTTTGACTTTGAATCCAGGTCTCCCCATAGTTTATGTCATCTGCGGACCTACTGCTGTAGGCAAAACAGCTATTGCCATTGACCTCGCCAAATGCCTCGGCACCTCCATCGTTTCAGCAGACAGCCGGCAGTGCTATAAAGAGATGAGCATCGGCACTGCTAAACCCGGTGCGGAAGAACTGGCAACGGTAAAACATTATTTCATTGACGAATTCCCTGTAACGGAATCTCTTAGCGCGGCAGATTATGAGAAGCTGGCCCTGGGTTATCTTGATGAGATTTTCAACATCTCAAATACATCCGTTGTCTGCGGCGGCACAGGACTTTACATAAAAGCCCTCTGCGAAGGGCTGGACGACATGCCCCAGGTAGATGAAAAGGTAAGTGGCCAAGTAAACGAGCAATACAAACTGCGCGGCATGGCATGGCTTCGGGAAACAGTAAAGAACGAAGACCCCGCTTTTTACGAAAGTGCCGAAAGTGAGAATCCCGCTAGGCTGATCCGCGCACTGATCTTCAAGCGCTCTACAGGTGAGAGTATACTGGAATACAGAACCGGCGAAAAGAAACCCAGGCATTTTCAAATTGTCAAGACCGGGCTGGAACTGCCGCGCAATATATTATACGATCGCATCAACAGGCGGGTAGATATTATGATGGAGCAGGGACTACTTGAAGAAGTGAAAGGCCTGTATCCTCAAAGGCACCTGAAAAACCTCCAAACTGTAGGCTATGCCGAGCTTTTTGAATACCTCGATGGCACCTGCACCCTGCAGGAAGCGATAGACAAAATAAAACAGCATACCCGCAACTACGCCAAACGACAGCTTACCTGGTTCAAAAAAGACAAGGAAGTACGATGGCTGAATGCAGATGATAAAGATATTATCAGCAAAATATTGGACCCATAAAAAAGCCCCGGATCATACCGGGGCCTTTTACATAAGTTATATCAGGATTAAGACCTTGATTTCTTCTCTGTAGATGAAGCAGCAGGCGTAGCAGTTTGCTTTGCATCTTCCACTTTTGCGTGGTTCTTATCGCAACCTTTCTTTTCACAACCGGCCTTGGTAGTTGCAGCAGCTTCCTTCTTGCAGCAAGCCTTGCCGTTCTTCTGACCTTTCTTGCAGCAATCTTTGCTACCATCGCATGCATAAGCAGAACCAGCTATCACTAACGCTGCTACAAATAAAGTGAGTTTTTTCATCTGTTATATTTTATTACGTTTTCGGAAATTGAATCCACAATATTACGACAAATGGGCCAATACGGTTACTCCGCCCTTAACTACATCCCCAATTTTAACATCTACCGTAGTCCCTATAGGGAGAAACACATCCACCCGGGAGCCAAACTGGATGAAACCGAATTCATCGTTCTGCTTCACTTCGTCTCCTTCCTTTACATAGTAGCGTATCCTGCGGGCAAGAGCCCCTGCTATCTGGCGGAGCAATACTTCCGCACGGTCATTGGCAATTACCAGGGTAGTACGCTCGTTTTCGGTGGAGGATTTGGGGTGCCAGGCCACCAGGTACTTACCTGCGTGGTACTTCATATATTTTACAATACCACTTACCGGGTTGCGGTTGACATGCACATTAAGCGGTGACATAAACACCGATATCTGCAGGCGCTTGTCCTTAAAATACTCGGGCTCAAAAACCTCTTCTATCACTACCACTTTGCCATCAGCAGGAGAAACGATCTTTTCCTCGCCATGAGTATGGCTGCGGTTAGGCAGGCGGAAGAACCACAATACCCAGAACCATAACAGGAAGAATACAATATTTAAGAGCAGGTTTATAGCAGGCCAGTCCACAAGCAACCTTACCAGGGTGAAGCCGAGTAAAGCCCATACAGCAGAGGCTATGAGCACATATTTATATCCTTCGCGGTGCAATTTCATGAGGCAAAAGTAAGTTTTGAACCGCGATTTATGTGCATTTTTAGATAACCGCGGTACCCGGAACATAAAATCAGGCAAATTCTCTTTAAACCAGGCAAATCATGGTTCAACTAGACCGCATATTCAAACAAAAACAGGTAAGAATATACAAAGGCGAACGGAGTAGCTACCAGCAGGGAGTCGAAGCGGTCCAGAGCGCCGCCGTGGCCGGGCATCATGGTACCGCTGTCCTTAATATTGGCGAGGCGTTTGAGCTTTGACTCCAGCAAGTCGCCCGCCGTACCCGCAACGGTTGCGCAGAGGGCCAGCATTATCCAATGCATCATAGGAAACTTCGTGTAATACATACCAAAGATGGCCGCACCGGCAATGGTGAGTATAGCACCGCCGGCAGTTCCTTCCCAGGTCTTTTTAGGGGAGATAGGAGAGAATGGTGTCTTGCCAATAAAAGAACCCACCAGGTAGGCCATAGTATCATTCATCCACAGCATAAGTATCAATGCCAGGGGTAGCACAAAGCCACCTGCCGTGTACATAGTCACCAGCATCACCATTGGCAGAAATATGTAGATCATACCGCCAAAAGCCTGTAGTGCCGCGTTCAGTGCTGTCTTCTTATCCAGCGCAGCAATAAGCAATATCAGCGTGGGGAAGAATAACAGGAAATGAAACGGCGGCGGGTTCCAGCCGAAGAAGACAGACGAACGTAGCCAAAGCCACACAAAGCAGATGATCTGTATCGTGTTAGCCATCCATTCGGGCCAGTAGGTATCCGGGTATATCTTCTTCATAAGCAGGAAATACTCCCGAAGGCAAAGCATCTGTATGAGGCTTACTAATGCTGTAAACCCGATGCTGTTCCACAGCAAGCCTGTCATCATTATGATGCAGAAAACAACGGCGCTGCCGAGGCGGGTAAAAAATGTAGGCCAGTTAAGAGGCATTTGTCTAATTAGCTTGCTAAGTTATACAGCATTTTCAGAAAGTTCTGCTT
>DASPNB010000345.1:0-11454 GCA_035626755.1 Flavipsychrobacter sp. | reverse complement strand
TATTACTGCGACGGGAGGTGGTTCCTATGCCTGGGACGGCGCCGGAGGTACAAATACGCAAACTTTTGGTACACCGGGACAACACTATGTAGAAGTCACGGGCGGTAATGGATGCCAGAATAAGAAGTACTTTACATTGGTTGAAGTACCGGCACCAACAGTAACATTATCTACCACTACTGCAGTTACTTGTTCAGGCGGTAACCCTAATCCGTTTACGTTGGCGACTACTACGGCTTCTGGTTATACTGTAACTAACTACACATTTACCGGTCCGGGTAACGTGCCATTGTGCACCGGTGCGAGTGCCACGTGCTTTGTTGGCTCACCAATGAACGGAACTTATACTGTCACCGTGACATTTAGCTACACTTACAATGGTAATCCTGTTTCATGTACGCGTAGCGCCACTCTCACAATAAATTGTAGCAATGGTAATAATCCTCCCAATAGCTGCCCGGACAATCCGCTGAACTGCCATTACGGACTTTCATTTAATCATATATCCTGCGATTCTGTACAGTTTGTAATTAACCCGAATCCACCTTGCGGCAACTTTACAAATCCGGACACTGTATTTCTCAATTGGGGAGATGGCAACGTTGTGAATATTCTCCCATTCTGGGATCCAGGTTCACAAACGTATATCCTTACGCATGCCTACGGTATTCCTGGTATATTCCATCCATTCCTCTCCTGCAACCTGGGTGATACTGATATCGTAGTAGGTGGCGTGGTTGATTTCAGTCTTGTAAGGGATAGCTGCGGGGTTGATCTGCTTGACTTTTCTTCAGCCACTGTTGGCAACACCTTTACGTTTACTAATGTAAACTGGGGAGATGGTAATATCAATACGCAAACCTCTCACACTTATGCCAACGGTGGCACGTATAATGTGACTCTAACATATAGTCTGAACGGAAATCCATGTACGGCAACCAAGCAAATAACAATAAAGAAACCTGATTTCACAATCGTGGCTGCACCCAATCCGGCCTGTGTAGGAGCTCCGGTCAATTTTACGGTAACCTATAATGCGCCCTTTACTGTAGCTGATGCAGCCTTCTACAATTGGGATTTTGGCGATACATCGGCGCCGGCACAAAACGCAATGGTGCAGCATAGCTATATTTACTCGGGTTCAAAAATGGTGATCCTTACCATTACTGATATCTACGGGTGCAGCGTTTCAGATACACTAATGCTGACTGTACAGGATCCTGTGGCATATACGCTCGCTTCAAACAGTCCACAGTGCGATTCTGTAACCATTACCATAGTTACTCCGTCAGGTTCGGGAAATCCTACCGCCGTCAGTTGGTCTCCGGCGTCTGTTAATAGTCTTGGTGGCTTCCAGTATTCTGTTGATAGCTCGGGTCTCTATACTGCCACTATTACCGGTCCTAATGGCTGTAATACAAGTGTTGCTACCAATGTGATTGTGTTCCCGCCGCCGAATGTGCAGATATTTGCGCCTGATTCAACTTGCAATCCTGGTTCAGACACGATTACGTCAAGTGCTTCGCCCTCGCAGTTTACGTTCAACTGGCAGATAAATGGGATTACTAATGCCTTTACTCAAAATGGTACCAACCAGGATATAATATTTGCTCCGGGCGCTGCCGGTACTTATGAAGTGGCATTAACCATTACATCAGTTTCATCACCTTTCTGTTCGGCTACCGTAAAAGATACTATTCAGGTTTTTGATGGGCCGACAGTATCGGTAACGCCGAGTACGTTTGGCCCTGTTTGTACAGGCACGCCAATTACGCTGACGGCTACGGCATCAGGCAACGCGCCATTTACATACGGCTGGAGCAGCGGCCAGAATACGAGTGTGATAACCACGTATACGGCCGGACTATATACCGTAGTGGTTGCAGATGTAAATAACTGTACGGCGAGTGCATCGGCTACCGCCAACATAGCGCCACTTCCTGATTTTGCCGTATTTGTACGTGGCTGCGATACGCTGTGCTTCGGAAAAGATGATACTATACATGGCCCTCCCGGGTACATGAATTACCAGTTCCTGATAGATAATGTGACCGTGCAGAACGGTGCTACCAGCTTCCTCGCTAAGCCATGCGATCAGTCTCAAATGTCTGATGGGAACCCGCATGTCATTAAGCTTATCATTACAACCAGCGTAGGCTGTGTGGACAGTTCGGATTTTGAATTGAAATGCAAGAGTTGTGGTTCATGCACCTGCGATAGTGTCGATTTTGGAACACTTCCTCATGTCAGCTATTTAAATACGGACGAAAAGAAAGTGACGGACAGCACTAAATGTGATAACTCAACCACGCCGCTTAACCTGGAATGTAATAAGACTTACAGCTTTGACATTGGCATTGTGACGCCTTCGGGGTACGATAGCTGCAAGGTGCAGGATAGTGCTGTACTTACAGATGCGTCTAACACTGTGCTTATCTCTCAGGCTCCGGTAAGCGGAACGAATCCACTATCATATACGTTTACTCAATCGGGTACTTATTGTGTCACTCACTACCTGATGGTGAACGGTGTGGTGTGCAAGACCTGTGTGATGTGCGTGCAAATATCATGTCCGATTCCACCGGCCTGCAACAACTGTCCGAATATTCTGAATTCTGCAGTTTTCAACCTGGACAGTCTTTCAAGTAAGAACGGTTACCAGCTCCAGGCTGCCTACATCAACTTCTCCACTATCAGTTCCTTCCAGGAATTCAGTGTGTCTATAGCTGATATAGAATATAGCTTTAATGACTCGAAATGCCAGGATTGTAAAATGCATGCAATTGGCAGAGCTTGTATTTATCCAAACAGTACTACACAGACAGTAGGTACTCTTGTACTGGATAGTAATAGCAAGCAATACCTGCCTGTAGGCTCAAAACCAGATAAATGTCCTGAATTGGTGACATGGATTCCGGGAACTGCCGCTACGGCCAACAGCTACAGTGTGCCTGTGCAGCTAAGTCTTCCACAAGGCCTGATACCAACCTGCTGTAGCCTGAAAATAAACAAGCTCTGTCTGCGGTTGAGGATAAAGAACCTGGATTGCCAGGTCTGCGATACAGTTATATGCTACAAAGTTCCCCCTCCATGCTGTAAGGGTGGTAAATGGGAATCTAAGTCGGTAACGGCTAGCGGAACAAATAATAACGTTGTAAATGGTCCTAACCAGATACTGGGTACGACAGCTATAGTTTGTGGTAAAACGTACACTATTAATGGCGGCACCACCTATACATTCAGCGGGAATTATCTTTGCGCTACGGGCTGCGCCGGCCAGGTAAAAGTGAGGATCGTTAAGCCTGATAACAGCGTGACTACAAATAACGCTCCGGTGAACAAAACGTTCAATGTCAGCATGCCGGGCATATATAAGGTTACGTACCTGGCTTATTGCGGAAATGTGGTCTGTGACAGCTGTACTTTCTACCTGGACATGAAGAAAGACTGCTGCGACAAATCAAAATGGCTGACAAGGGAGATCACTATTATTAAGCCGAACAACACATCGCAGACAAAGGCTCTTAATAACGGCGGCAGTCATAACACAAATGGCCCGGCAACGCTCAATCTCTTGTATCAGTGTGCTGAAGGATGTGCGCCAAGCTATTCCTGGAAGAGATGGCGTAATGGAGTATTGCTGGACAGCGCAACTATACCGGCTTCCAGTTCGCCGATTACCTTAACGTTTGCTAAACCACCTTCCTGCGATAGTATAGTGATCATGGCCTACTGTGATGGTAAAGAGTGTGCTACACTGTGGTTTAAGCTTTGTTGCCAGCCTTGCGGTGTGATACAGGGAAGTTTGCCCATGGACGGTTGGCCCTATGATAAGCGTTGGCCTGCGATAGAGGAAGCCGACAATGCAGTATACCTGGCAGGTATTTTACGAATGAAAGAGCATTGATTTTCATAAGTAAGGTAAAAGGGGCGGCAAAATAGCCGCCCTTTTTTTGCACCGGAAAAATGAAAGCGCAGTGCATCTTAGATTGTGTCGCAAACCACCTCTTTTTTTGTCGGGGTACGACACCTTTTGGTTGCGGAATGCGTCCTATGTTTGCAGTATTAAAATTGATAAAAATTAAAAAAACCTCAATTCAATGGGAAACAACAAAAAGATCACGATCGAAACCACGGTAAACGCTCCTGTAGAAAAAGTATGGCAATACTGGACTGAGCCGAAACATATTATGCAATGGAATGCAGCTGCCGATGACTGGCATTGTCCGCGTTCTGAAAACGATGTGCGCCCGGGTGGCGCTTTTAGTGCAACTATGGCGGCCAAAGACGGAAGCTTTAGCTTCGACTTCGGGGGTATTCACGACCAGGTGGAAGAAAACAAACTAATCGCCTCTACCCTTGGTGACGGCAGGACCATGGAGGTTCAATTTACTCCAGAGGGCAATGGCACCAGGGTGATAGAAACTTTTGAAATGGAAATGCAGAACCCTGAGGAAATGCAGCGCGGTGGTTGGCAGGCCATATTGGATAATTTTAAGAAGCATACCGAGAATAATTAAGCAATTCTGCTATAGTAAAAGGCCCTGGCTGTAGCCGGGCCTTTTGCATAACGGAAGGTTAAATTTCATTCGCCTATCTTTACGCTAATAAATGGAAAAAAAGCATTTTTACGATTTCGGATTTGATGACCTGTTATTGGATGGCATAGATGCTATGAATTATGAGTATGCAACGCCGGTGCAAGAACAGGTAATACCCATTATACTGGAAGGTCGTGACATAATAGCCGCAGCCCAGACAGGCACAGGTAAGACCGCAGCATTTTTGCTGCCACTGATACAAAAACTGCTGGAGCATACCCACGATCATCATACGATTAATGCTATGATCATAGTTCCTACCCGGGAACTGGCAGTGCAGATATCACAGGTACTGGAAGGACTGGCTTATTATACTGATATAAGTTCCATAGCCATCTATGGAGGCAGCGGTGGGGAAGTATTTGCTACTGAAAAAAAAGCACTTAGCACGGGTGCTGATATTGTGATCTGCACACCGGGACGAATGATAGCTCACCTGAATATGGGTTATGTAAAGTTGCAGGGCCTGCGCTACCTGGTGCTGGATGAGGCTGACCGGATGCTGGATATGGGTTTTTATGAAGATATCGTCAAGATCATCAACGAGATGCCCAAAGAAAGGCAGAACCTGATGTTCTCGGCTACAATGCCTCCTGCTATCCGCAAACTGGCAAATACAATTTTAAAGAATCCCGCCGAAATAAACATTGCCATCTCCAAGCCACCGGAACAGATAGTGCAACAGGCCTACCTGGTGTTTGATGCGCAGAAGATACCCCTTGTTAAGCACATACTGCAGCACGGAAAGTTTGAAAGTGTTATTGTTTTTTGCAGCAGTAAACTAAGTGTAAAGAAGCTGACCGAAACACTGAAGCGCGCGAAGTTCTCTGTAGACGAGATCCATTCCGACCTGGAGCAGGACAAGCGCGAACAGGTGCTGATAGACTTTAAGAGCAAGAAATTAAAAATACTTGTAGCCACCGATATTCTTAGTCGCGGTATACATATAGAAGATGTGGACCTCGTTCTCAACTTCGATATCCCGCACGACGGCGAAGACTATGTTCACCGAATAGGCCGAACTGCCAGGGCAGCGAGCAAAGGGACGGCTATAACCTTTGTAGGAGAGAAAGACCAGTTTAAGTTCTCCAAAATCGAAAAACTCCTCGGCAGGGCTGTTGATAAGGGCAAAGTTCCCGAGGAATTGGGACCGGTTCCGGCCCCGGGGCAGAGTTTCGACCGGCCGGCAGGTAAGAAAAGATATAACAAGTTTAAACGCAAAAAGTAATCGCAGCCTCCGCCAGGAGGCTTTTTTATGCGATTTAGGCAGATTTGCAGTATTGCAAAACTTTATTTTTAGATTAATCTAAAAATTGTCTTATCTTTGCCCCAGACTTTTTTGAATATGAAGACGCTGTTAACATATATATTGGCATTAGGGCTGGGATTCATCACTATCCAATCCTGCAAAAAACTGGAGCCTAACGCTCCGGCTGAAGCGGAGATACTGGATGGGCCGGTGGCGGGTCTTACAGGTGAACAAAATGAGATGTTTCTGAGGGGGGATATTGCCTTTAATGATGAAGTTTTTACCAAAGAAAGCGGGCTGGGACCTTTGTTTGTTTCTACCTCTTGTGGTTCCTGCCACGCAGGTGATGGTAAAGGACATCCTTTTACTACGCTTACCCGTTTCGGGCAGAGCGACGAGAGCGGTAACCTGTTCCTGCATATGGGCGGCCCCCAGTTGCAGAACAGGGCACTGGCAGGGTATACCCCTGAAGCAATACCTGCAGGAGCAAGTTCCTCAAAATTCACTCCACCGGCCAACACGGGTTTGGGCTATATAGATGCGGTAAGCGATGCAGATATATTAGCAATGGCCGACCCTAATGACGCGGACGGCGATGGAATAAGCGGCGTGGTAAACCTTATCCCCTTAAAAGGATTTTTGACACCCAGACCTAACAGCGTTGTGGTAAACGGCAAGCACATAGGTCGCTTTGGTAAAAAAGCAGGAGCGTACGATCTGCTGCAGCAGACAGCCGCTGCCTACAACCAGGATATGGGCATCACTTCCACTTACGAACCGTTTGATACTTATACAGGTCATGAAATAGATCCTGAAGTAAGCAATGTTACAGTTCAGGACGTAGTGTTTTATTTGAAAGCGCTGAAAGCTCCTGTACAGCGGAATACAAATGATCCCGATGTGATGCAGGGCAAGCATTTATTTATGCAGTCAGACTGCAGTAAATGTCACACACCTGAATTGAAAACAGGGTATTCACCTATTGAGCCCCTGTCTTTCAAAACTTTTTTTCCTTACACAGACCTGCTGATGCATGACATGGGTGCAGGACTGGATGATGGCTATACCGAAGGCACTGCGCGGAGCTACGAATGGCGTACGCCCGCACTTTGGGGACTTGGGCTATCCAAAGCCTCACAAGGCGGCGCTTACTTCCTGATGCATGATGGCAGGGCAGGTAGCATAGAAGCAGCAATACTGTTACATGGTGGTGAAGCTGCCCGCAGCAGGGACAAGTACAATTCACTGAGTGAAGAGGAAAAGAGAAAACTGGTCAAATTCCTGGAAAGCCTTTAAGCATGAACCGCAAAGAATTCATCGCCAAAACCTGTATTGCCTGCACCAGCCTAACCCTGCTCAGTAGCTTTATTGAAAGTTGTACAACGGTGCGTTACACTTCGGGTACACTGAATGAGAACGGCATGCTAGTGGATCTGAAAGAGTTTGATACAAACAAGGAAGGCAAACGGTCTTACATAATAGTGAGGAATGAAAACCTGCAATATCCTATATGTGTATACAGATTGGATGACAATAACTATAGCGCAGTATTAATGCAATGTACCCACCAGGGCGCAGAGCTGCAGGTGGCAGGCGATCAACTGACCTGCCCTGCACACGGAAGTGAGTTTGACAAAGCAGGTTCGGTCACCCAGGGTCCGGCAGCTATGAACCTGAGAAGCTTTCCAGTCAGTATTGAAAACGAACAATTGTTCATCGACCTTAGAAAAAGATCATGAAATATATAATACTCATTCTCACAATATTCATTGCATTTAATGCCGAAGCGCAGATTGATAGCAGCCTGCTGCGTAGAACACCTGTAAACACCACCGGCAATATGCTGAACATGGACGCGGTTTATAACCGGCCTTTCCTTTCGGTAGGGAAGCTCCCGGTGGCACTGGGTGGCTATGCAGAGGCGAACTGGCAACATCTTGGTACAGATGGTGTATCAGAAGGGCACCAGTTCCAGATGCGTAGGTTTACCCTGTTTGTTGCTTCTTCTATCAGCAGACGCATAAAGTTTCTCTCCGAAATAGAATTTGAAGACGGAACGAAAGAAATTAATATCGAGTTTGCAGCTATGGATGTGGAATTTGATCCGCTGCTGAACCTGCGTGGCGGGATCATCATGAATCCCATCGGGGCGTTCAACCAGAACCATGACGGACCTAAATGGGAATTTGTTGACAGGCCGGTTTCTGCTACCCAGATGTTACCCGCAACATTCAGCAATGCAGGCTTTGGTGTTTATGGCAAGAAGTATAATAAGGATTGGGTATTTGCTTACGAAGCCTATGTTACCAATGGGTTCAACGACCGCATAATAGACAACAGCGAGGGCAGAACATCTTTGCCTGCAGTAAAAGAGGACAGGGATAGGTTTGAAGAAAGTTTCAATGGCTCGCCCTTGCTTACGGGAAAGCTGGCAATACGTAATAAGAAAATTGCAGAAATCGGTATCTCTTACATGGGTGGGGTTTACAACAAGTTTGAAGACGACGGACTTGTTCTTGATAGAAAAAGGCGAGCAGATGTGATAGCAATAGATGCTAATAGTACTTTGCCGGGGATCAATACTTTTATTAATGCTGAATGGGCCTGGATAATAATTGATGTGCCCTCTACTTATACGCAACAGTACGGCGACAAGCAACAGGGGGGCTTTATAGACATAGTTCAGCCTGTATTCAAAAGGAAACTATTCGGCTTTGAAAAGTCTGTGATCAATCTTGCCTGTCGTTTAGAGTATGTCGATTGGAACGTAGGTAGCTTCAGGGAAACAGGTGGCAATATCGCCGATGATTTTGTGAGTATCGTACCCGCACTTAGCTGGAGACCTTCTCCTCAAACGGTCATCCGTCTCAATTATCGTTACAATTGGCAGCAAGACCTGCTGGGCAATCCTACTGCGCGTACTGCAGGGTTCCAGGCTGGCTTCTCTACTTATTTTTAGATTTTTATCGGATAAACCCTATACAATGGTCATCTAGCCAGGTGACTTTGTGAAGTTTCCCAAGTACATCGGGAGTTGCTTCTTCTTTAGTTAGGATCGCTACCTGTCCTTTAAAGTTCGGAATCGCTTGCGGGCTATTTAAGTATACCGGTTCTTTCTCATTCCAGGTGATGTAAAGAAATATATGTTGTCGTGGCTGGCCCAACATAATTACTTGCTTCGTTTGAGCAAAGTATGGACTGTTCTTACCAAGAATTTCATGCTGTCTTGTAGGTAGGTTGTACAGGTCACGGAAGTGCCAGAACAAACTAAAGACGGTGAATACCGCAAATGCATAACCAAGCATCTTCCATTTAGAGCTTACATATAGAACCGCATTTGCTGTCACTATTGCTACATAAGGAAAGGCCGGAGCCAGGTACCAATAATGTTTGTTCGTTGCGAAGGTGAGCAGTATACTCAAGGGCAAAATTATGCAGAGCGAAAAAACAATCAGGTCATTATTGTGGTCTCGTATTATTCTCTTCACTTGCCTGCATTTCCTGACCAAGTAAATGCTGCCCACTGCCAGGCCCGCAAAGAAAATGTAGTGCCACATGTTCATTTTCGAATCAAGAGTGGAGAAAACAAACGCATAGTCGGGCTGCTGGCCGAATTTATCGCTGGTAAGCCGACGGAAGGTGTCATGCACCAGCATAGTTTCTACGGCATTGCGGCTGCCATAGAACGAGCTATTGAAAGTCTTGCCAAACATACCCACCAGCAATACCCATGAAGAGGTTATCAGCACAAGCAGCAGCAATGCCAGCCAGGTATGTTTGTCTCTGATAAAGTCCCTGAGTTTCCCTTTTACGAGCAAGTAAAGAAAGTAGCAGGGCAGGTAGAGTAAGGCTGCGGTCCCTTTAGTGTAAAAGGCAAGACCAGTAAATAGGGCGACATAGTAAATTGATCTCTTCTGCCCGAAATCGACCGCACGGAGAAAATAATAGCTGGCAATTGTTAGGAAGCATAAAAGCAAAGCATCAAAGTCGCCGCTGATGCCCATATGTCTTGCTATTATCGAATTACTCCCCAGGAGGATCATGCTACTGAGAAAAGCCGTCCACTCCTCTGTTTTCAGTCTTACCAGCCGGAAAAAATATAGGAAGAAAACAAGAATGGCTATTACCGAGGGCAGTCTGAATGCAAACTCGCTGATCCCGAACAGTTTAAAGCTCAACACTGCCATCCATATGAAAAGAGGAGGCTTGGCATTCCATGTGTCTAACTGCTTTCCGTAATATAAGTTGACAAAGTCACCGTTTCGGAGCATTTGGTAGGCATTCACCCCGTTCCGGGCCTCGTCCCACTCCATAATGTCCCATGTTCCCAGCCCATAGAAACTGAAAAAAGAGGCGGTAATAATAACTAAAAGTTGAAGGAGGATGGGCTTCCTTTCCATGGCTTATAAGGGGTAAAATGTTGATTATATGTCAAATAACATGTTTTATCCCGAAATTTACAGTAATTGTTTACAAATTAAGGCAAATGCGATATCTTTAGCGGACAATTCTGGATAATCCCGTTCACCATCATTTTTTATTGGGTAATTTATTTACATAGTTTGATATGAGCATTTTTACAAAAAGAAAGTTCAGGAATGGATTTATGTCTGTTTCTGTAATGTTATGCTTGATGGGCACTGATGTTTACGCACAGTCAAAACCAGGAAATGAGAGCATAAGGAAGAATACGAGGGACAATTCGCCTAAATCCATTGCTCTCCCGGAGAACAGCAATTATAGTCCTGCAGATGCGCAGGCTATATTCAGCCAGTACCTCGAAGTAAGCGAAACCAACAAAATGGTGTTGGGCAATAGTACTAACAACAAAATGGGCGTGACCATCGATCGCTACTGGCAGCACTACCAGGGCATTAAGATAGATCGCGCAGCATATACTGTCTATTCCAAAGATGGCCGCGTGAGATTTCTTACGGGAAACTTCTACAAGATAAACGGGGGCTTACCCACTAGTCCTGCGCTCACGGAAACACAGGCTTTCAATAAGGCACTGGACTACATTGGTGCCCAGAAATACATGTGGCAGGATGCCAAACAGGAATCTTTCAAAAAGAAGATGGCTAATGATCCTTCTGCTACCTTCTTCCCTAAGGGCAAGCTTGTCTACATAGAAAAACTCAGCGGCGGCGAATGGGATGGCCAGCTGCACCTAGCCTATAGCTTCGATATTTACGCTGAGAAGCCCCTGAGCAGGGATATAGTATATGTAGATGCCATGAACGGGCAAATACTGCACAAAAACCCGCAGATAAAGCACACAATTGCTACCGGCGCATCACGCTATAGTGCAACAGTGCCTATGATCACAGGTTTTACATTTGGCCAGTACCATCTTGCGGATTCAACAAGAGGCGGCGGCGTTTTCACTTATGATATGCAGGGCAGCACCAACTATGGTAACGCCCAGGAGTTTGATAACAACCTGATAAACTGGACGGCCGTAGATGAAAGTATAGATGCTCACTGGGGCGCAGAAATGGTTTATGATTACTGGCAAACCCAGGGTCGTAATAGCTTCGACAATGGTAATGCTGCTATTTATAGTTTCGTTCACTACGACGTTAGCTATAACAATGCCTTCTG
>DASPNB010000344.1:0-2440 GCA_035626755.1 Flavipsychrobacter sp. | reverse complement strand
TCCTCTATTACTACTACGGTACCATCGCATGGTGCCACCACCAGGTTTTCATCATCAGCATGGTCACGGGCAGGTATACGGAAGAAAGAAAGAATAAAGATCAGCAGGCCCAGGATGGCCATCACCACGATCCAGCCAAGGATAGGGAAAGCAGGCATGATCAACAACACGGTCAGCAATACAATAGCAGCAGCTATGATAGTGCTGATAACAATGGTTCCGAAACCTTCTTTATGTATTTTCATAATCTAAGAGGCAAAAGTAGGAAAGAAAGCTGAGTAGCGGGTCGCTTAGCCTAGTGCTTGTTCCAATATTTTAGACACCTTGCCCGCCCTGGTCCATACCATAAAATGCGAACCTTTCTCAATTACTGCATCCGGTTTGGTATAGCTGATCGGCAAGATCCTGTCTCTATCCCCATGTATGTGAAAAATATTCAGCGGCCGCACCTTGTTCTTCCAGTTCACAATGGCCCCAATAGCCCACTTGATAAAGGAAGGGTCGGATGTAGAGGCCAGGTAATCCATCAGTGCCCTTTCATTTTTTGTTTTGGCCCCAAACATCCAGTACCCGATGATGTTTGCTTTCCGAAGGGCAAAGGAGGGAATGAGTTTGTATGCTTTGGTATAATAGGCCCACTTTAAAAGCGGTGGAAACTCCTTAGCGCATCCCACACTGGAGATTAGAATAGTCTTCTGCGGATGAAGGAACTGTGTCATGGCGGTGGCGATCATGCCGCCCATGGACAGGCCAACAAGAGCATAAGGCTGGGAAGTATCAATAGAAGCTGCCAATCGTTGCGCATATGCATCCAACGATTCTTTCCGATAAGGCTTTATCCAATCCAGGTAATGAAGCACGTATTTATCTGACAGCTTCAATCTTTCAAAAGCCTTCCTGTCTGCTCCTAAGCCACTAATGAAGTAAATGTGCATTTGCTGGTCCATCTTCTATTTAACCAGGAATAAATTACTAAACAGTTCCTTAAACGAATATAGTTCTACGAATGCACCGCCCCTATCATTTCCTCACCAACCGGCGACACACTCGGCTCAAAATAATGTGTCAGCATGCCTTCCTCATTAATCAAAAACTTACTAAAGTTCCATGATGGGTCCTTATCATTCCATCCATTCAACTCCTTCTTCGTTAGCCACCGGTACACGGGATGCTGATCAGCACCTTTGACAACGTGGCTCTTCTTCGCAATCGGGAAGCTCACACCATAGCTCTTTGTGCAGAAAGCTGCTATCTCCTCATCGGTTCCTTTCTCCTGCTCTTTAAAATCATTGGCCGGGAAGGCAATGATCTCCAGGTCTTCCCTCGAGTGCTGATACAGCTTTTGCAGTTCTGCATACTGCCCCGTATAACCGCAATCGCTGGCCGTGTTTACCAGCAGCACTTTCCTGCCTCTTAGCTTTCCAAATGAAAGTTCCTTACCACTGGTCAGCACCGTAGAAAGAGAATAAAATGATACAGGCGCCGGCACATTGCTTTCGTTATTTACCACTTGCGCTTTTGCCCCCCTCTGCTTCACCCACATAAACAAGGGGTAAAATATCTTTAAAGCTCTTTGTCGCAGTGTAATTGCCATAATACTATACGATGAAAAAACCCTGCCTTAGCAGGGTTCAAGCTATTGAATCAGTTGTTTATTTAAAAGCAAATGGAATCGTTGCCATGGCTTCATCCCATGCTACGATCATATCCGCACCGTTCGCCGACCTGGCAAAGGAAATAGAAAAAGCCTCCGCCACGACAGGTGCTTTCTGCAAGGGAATATCCACCCGCAGCGCATCTTTCTTCTCATCATATTTAAAGGCGCCCCAAACATCGGTATCCTTGTTAAAGATAACGGTCCATCGGGTTTCTGTCGGAATGGCATAGATCGTATACCGTCCTTTCGACAGTTTCTTATCCTTCACCTTCACATCGCGGTACAGCTCAATCTCGGTAGCCTCATTGGCACCCAGGCGCCATACCTTTCCATATTCCACCAGTCCTCCAAAGACGGTTCTTTGTTCTTTTTGCGGGCGGCTGTAGATCACTCTTGCCACCAGCGGATCAGTAGCCTTACCCTGTATCTTCAGCACCGGGTAGTTGTCAGGAAAGTAAGCCATATCCATCGGCGACTTATCCATTTCAGGCAACTTTACTGCGTTTGCACTGGTGGCAGGGGAAGAATTGCTGTCAGCAGTTTGCGCTAGCCCTTGGTGTGCGATTGCCAGGAAGAAGAAGAGAAAGAGTTTATTCATATGAAAGGATATTTAGAAGCAAATGTATTGATACCATACGTTTACGAACCTAAAAAAATTACCCCAGCAACTCGCCCAGTCTTTGTTTTGCCATTTGTTTAACATCGGGAAAGAACGCATCGTAACACTCCCTGATCTCCTCGTAATGGGTATTAAAAACTTCTATGGCTTTTGTACTGTCGCTG
>DASPNB010000343.1:0-11911 GCA_035626755.1 Flavipsychrobacter sp. | reverse complement strand
ATAAGTTCTACTGATTTTATCCCGCAATCTAAAGTGATCAGCAGTGTATATCCATTAGCGTGTGCATGGTCTATCCCCTGCTTTGAAATACCATAACCTTCGCGGTAGCGATGCGGAATATAGTATGCAATGTCTCCTTTATAATTTTTCCTAAGAAATGAATAGACTACTGCCACCGAGGTCGTACCATCTACGTCATAGTCGCCATAGACCATAATGCGTTCATGCCATTCTATCGCCTCTGAGATACGTTCCACGGCCTTTTGCATATCCTTCATCAGGAAAGGGTCATGCAAGTGTTCGTGCAGCGGCCTGAAAAAATCCTTTGCAGCATCATAGCTGCTAACTCCACGAACCGCCAGCAGGCGACAAACAGCTGGATGCACTTTCAGCGCCTCATACAATCCCTTCACCTGTTCCTTATCCGCAGGCTTCAATGTCCAGCGTTTGTTACCGTTATATGCCAAAGTCTAGTTGTTGTACTGAGCTGTGATAACTATTTACCCACCTGTCCAGTTTGTCATTAAATCCGTTCTTTCCCTGGTTGCTTGTAAAATCCCCTTCGGCCATTATTTTTTCCAGCAGATCATCCTGCGCCCGGATACAACTGAGCGCAGTTTTATATGGTATGTGACTAAAGGATACCATTTCATAAACTGAAATGAATTTTTCAGGATAGAGCTTCCCCAATTCTTTTTCTATTTTTTTCCTTTCCAGGAATTTTGGATCTGCCACCTTATCGCGCATCTCTACAAAGTTGTTCAGAGCCAGCTCCGCCACAGCATCACCATTGGGTTTTCTGCGGTCGTCATATTCTTTCAGAATCGTCGCCCAGTCCTCACCATATTTATCCATAAGGCCTGAAAGAACTGAGCAGTCTTCAAATCCCGCGTTCATACCTTGGCCATAAAAAGGGACAATAGCATGTGCAGCGTCTCCTATCAAAGCGCTCTTATCTTCGTAATGCCAGGGTGCGATATGGGTAGTAATGAGAGACGAGGTAGGATTATTAAAAAAGTCCTCCAGCAGCGTCGGCATTTTCGGTACAGCATCCGGAAAATGTTCTTTAAAGAAGCTCAGGACGTCCTCTTCGTTCTTCAGTTTATCAAACGAAGGATTTCCCTCAAACGAAAAAAAGAGCGTGCATGTGAAAGTCCCATCCGTATTTGGCAGGGCTATCATCATAAAGTTCTTCCGGGGCCATATGTGCAGCCCATTCTCTTCTAATTGCAATTTGCCCGCGTCACCAGGCGGTATAGATAACTCTTTATAACCGTGCTCCAGGTAAAAGTGTGCTGCATTTACTCTGTCGCGCTGTGCATAACTGCTGCGCAATGCAGAAAAAGCCCCATCAGCACCAAACAACAAATCGGCCTTTACCGTGGTTTGTGTTCCATTAGCAGTTTCGAAGTGCAAAATATTAGCTGCTACATCTACTTTAGTACAGCGGTGCTCAAAATATATCTTCACCCCGTGTTCTTCTGCAAGACTCATTAGTTTCTTATTGAGCTCTCCCCTGCTTACCGAATAAATTGCCTCATTGTTTTTACCATATTGCTGGAAAGCCGAACTTCCATCCGCCTGGTGAAGGTATCGCCCATACATGGGGATAGCTATCTTTTCCATCTCACTTCTGAGCCCGGCCAACTCCAGGGCTTTCCAACCCCGCACGCTCATCGCAAGGTTGATGGAACGGCCTGCACCGATAGCAGCAGCACGCATATCGGGCCTGCGCTCATATATGCTTACATCAAATCCACGCTTTTTAAGGATAATGGATAGAAGCGAACCTACTAACCCCGCGCCTAAAATGGTAACTGACCGTGCCATTGATAAAAATTGGAGAGCAAAATAACTAAAAATAGCCCTACTTAGCCGCTATGGGGATGAATATCAGCTATTATTGGCTGTGCTTGTTAAAAAAATCTAATACCCAAAACCTCATACAATAAATTGTGTAGGAAGTTGTTACTTTTACGACCAATATAATCAGCCCATGCGACTTGCATTCTGGAAAAATAAAGCCGATAACGATAAACCAAAAAAAAAGAAAGCTGTCTGGAGAGAGTGGCTCGATGCAGCTGTTTTCGCCATTATCGCTGCTACCATCATACGCACTTTCTTTATAGAGGCCTATACTATTCCTACAGGCTCTATGGAAGGTAGCTTACTTGTCAACGACTATTTATTCGTGAGCAAGGTTTCTTACGGCCCCAGGGTGCCAATGACTCCACTCGCTGTTCCACTGGTTCATAATACTATGCCTCTGGTAGGAGGAGAATCGTATACTACCGCCGTGCAATGGGATTACCATCGTTGGTGGGGCTTTGGTGATGTGGAACGCAACGATGTGGTTGTATTCAATTTTCCTCACGGCGATACAGTAATAAAAAGCCAACCAGAAGCAGATTATTACTCTGCCTGCAGGTCTTATCGCGGTGGCCGCGATGCAGTTCTGGCCAGTGAGTCAATCATTGTACGCCCGATAGACAAAAAGGACAATTACATTAAGCGCTGCGTAGGTATCCCCGGCGATGTAGTTACTATAAAAGACGGAAAGCTATGGATAGGCAATGCGCCCGCAAAACACTATCCCCATATGAAAACAAGCTATTCGCTTGTACTTGCTCCCGGTGCGTCTGTAAGCCCTGAGTTCCTGGAGGAAAGTGGCGTAAATCCTGAGGGTGATATCGGGATGGATCCTGATAACCAGAGTCAATATCTTATTCACCTCGAACAAGGCCAGCTGGGTGCTTTTAAAATACTACAGGGCGTTAGCCTGAGTCCCCGGATCAGACCGGCAGGACAAGCTAACCCCAATGTTTTTCCGTTTGACACTCAGCATTTCCCCTGGAACGAAGACAACTTTGGTCCTCTTACTATTCCTAAGAAAGGAGCAACTGTACAACTTACCCCTGAAAATATTGCCTTATATCGCCGGCTAATACAAGTATACGAAGGCAACAAGCTGGAAGAAAGTAATGGGCAGATAATTATTAATGGTTCACCTGCAACCTCTTATACTTTTAAAATGGACTACTACTGGATGATGGGTGATAACAGGCACAATTCGCTCGATTCACGCTTCTGGGGCTTTGTTCCTGAAGACCATATAGTAGGTAAGGCCTGGTTCGTTTGGTTAAGCTATGGCCGCGGCGGCATGCTGAAAGATATGCGCTGGAGCAGGCTTTTAAGAGGCATACACACACTGGAAGAATAGTAATGAAAATAAATCAAGTCTTTTTATTGGCCTTGTTGTCTTTGCTCGCATCCTGTGGCAGTGGCAATGAGGCCACTGATTCTACAGTTGGCAGTGGAACTGCGAAAGCCTCCGGCAAAACGCTTTTTAACAGCAATTGCATTCAGTGTCACTCGATAACGCAGGATAAGAATGGCCCTAAACTGATAGGTTCCCTGGAACGCTGGGGTAACGATACCGTGCGATTGATTGCCTATATCAGAAACTCGCAGGAAGTGATAAAAACCGATCCCTATGCGGCAAAATTATACAAGGACTGGGGCAACATGCTCATGCCTTCTTTCGCTAATCTAAGTGATGCAGAGATCAGGGAAATAATTGCGTATATCGCAGAGGGAAAAGATTAATTGTAGCTATAGGCTATATTTTTGCGCGCAGAAACCTGCACAAAAGGAAATCCCTTTGCCGCCGCTTCTTCCTTTATCCTTCTTACAGCTTCTTTATCGGTATTAACCATTTCAGGTGTCACCGGTTTCCGTATGTCACCTACAAAGCCCTGGTATTTTAAACCTGAGATATCATCAGTTGGCAGAAGAACCTTTACTTTTTCCCAATCATCCTTTGACGCCACCACTATCTTGGGGCTTATTATTTCGATCTTGCCATTGGCGTACACAATTTTTTCAATAGCGTATCTGCCGCACTTTACATTCTCCATTTTCAGGTACACGAAGTTCACCTCTTTGTCGTCCACGCTCAGCACTTTGCCTACTATATTCTGACCGCTGTGCAGGTATATTTTGTCTTCCTGGCCTACCACTATCAAGGGTAGCGCAAAAAGAAATAGAATAGACGTAACTACTTTGTAGAAAATTCGCATGTTTTGTTGTTGTTGTCAGGCATAAAAGTACTTATTATGCTCTGCCTTACTAGTAGTGCAGCACATTCTTAACAAATATTTAGATACGTTCTCCTGGCCGAAATATGGCGCTTATCACCTCGCGAATACAGCAATAGTTAGTACTTTTACGCCCTATTCATACATATTTATGCCGGATACCCCTGTTGTCAAAAAGCCTGCATTATTCGAAACTGACAAAAAATCAGCTTTAGATGCTATTTCACAGGCTCAATTCATAGCATTTGCTCCTTATATATTCCAGGCTTCTGTACTGCTGCGTGACAGTGGCATTTTGCACGAGGTAGAGACGAAGCGTTCCGCCGGTATCACAATCGATGAAGTAGTGGCTAAGGTGAAAATGTCTCCATACGGAGTAAGAATCCTGCTTGAGGCGGGCTTGGGTATTGGCTTGGTTTACCAGCAGGATAATAAATTCTTCCTCGCAAAGACCGGACATTTTTTCCTGAATGATCCGATGTCTCGCATTAACACTGATTTCATGCGCGATGTTTGTTATGACGGTGCCCAGGATCTCAAAAAATCAATTGAAGAAGGAAAGCCTCACGGCTTGCGTCACCTAGGTCCATGGCCAACTATTTACCAGGGCCTTTCTATACTACCTGAACCTGCTAAATCCAGCTGGTTCCATTTCGATCACTATTATTCAGACAATGCTTTCCCTGAAGCCTTGCCACTGGTATTTGCCTCCAACCCTAAAAAGATAATGGACATCGGTGCCAACACGGGAAAATGGACACTCGCCTGCCTGGAACACAACAGCCAGGTGGAAGTTGGCCTGGTAGATCTGCGTGTGCAACTGAATGTTGCCGAAAAGAACATTGCAGATGCCGGCTACTCTGATCGTGTTCAGCTTTACGAGCGCAATATGCTCGATCCCGAGACAACGCTGCCAAAAGATTATGACATCATCTGGATGAGCCAGTTCCTGGACTGCTTCTCCGACGATGAAATAGTTGCCATACTTGAAAAATGTCATGCTGCACTGGACGATAGTGGCAGGGTATTTATCAATGAAACTTTCTGGGACAGGCAACGTTTTGAGGCTTCAGCTCTCAGCCTCCAGATGACCTCTCTCTACTTTACTACAATGGCGAACGGCAACAGCCAGATGTATGACAGTAAGGTATTTGTGCAGTTGATAGACACAGCGGGCTTTAAGATCGTTAATCAAACCGACAATGTAGGTCTTAGCCACACCATCCTGGAACTCACCAAAAAGTAACCTGAAATTTTTATACCAATAGTTTATACGATCTTTTATGAGCATTCTTAAAGAAGTTGATGTTTTAGTGATAGGCGCAGGACCGTCAGGCACTATTGCCGCCTCTATTCTTAATAAATCCGGCCTTAAGGTCCAGATAGTTGAAAAGATGTTGTTCCCGCGTTTTGTGATAGGTGAAAGTCTCTTACCTCGTTGTATGGAAGCCCTTGAGGAGGCCGGCTTTCTTGATGCTGTAAAGGCAAAGAAATTCCAGCAGAAAGACGGGGCCAAGTTTGTGATGGAAGATAAAGTATGCGATTTCAACTTTAACCAGCAATACACCCAAGGCTGGACATGGACCTGGCAGGTACCACGCGCAGAATTCGATAAAACCCTCGCCGATGAATGTACCCGCCAGGGCGTTCCCGTGCACTACGAAACAGAGGTAATCGACATTAAGATAAACGATGACGGAACTTCGGTTACTACAGTGAAAACCGCTGACGGTAAAGAGGAAACCATCAAAGCAAGATTTATAGTGGATGGAAGTGGTTATGGTCGCGTGATCCCTCGCCTCTTTGGCCTGGATAAACCGTCTACTCAATATCCCCGTAAAACGCTTTTTAGTCACTTAAGCGATCCGAAGCGTAATGCTGCTTACGAACCTAACCGTATCATAGCCATAGTGCACAACCCTACTACCTGGATATGGGTTATACCATTCTCAAATGGCAATACTTCAGTTGGCTATGTAGGCAACCCTGAATTCTTCGATCAGTCCACTGGTACACCTGAAGAACAATTCCGCAAGCTGATAGATGCCGAACCAATGCTGAAAGAACGCTTTGGTGAAAGTGAGCTGATATGGGGCGAACCTCGCACACTGCAAAGCTGGAGTGCCACTACCGACAAGTTCTACGGCAAAGGCTTTGTCCTTACGGGTAATGTTACCGAGTTTCTGGATCCTATTTTCTCGTCCGGCGTAACGTTGGCATCTGTCTCAGCGCAAACTGCTGCTAAGCTGATCATTCGCGAGCTAAAAGGCGAAGAAGTTAACTGGGAAGAGGAATATATGCATCATATGCAGCAGGGTGTAAACGTATTCCGTACTTATGTGAACAGTTGGTACGATGGCTCTTTGTTCAAAATATTCTTCTCTGAACAGCGCACACCGGAAATTATGGGACAGATTTGCTCAGTACTGGCAGGCTACGTATGGGACATGAGTAATCCATTTGTAAAAAATCACGAAAAGAACGTCCGCACACTCAGCCGTTACCTCGACATCATGCAGAAGAACGAAGCTTAGGCATGTAATTTGATGAATGTAAAATAACAGG
Organism: Flavipsychrobacter sp.; assembly: GCA_035626755.1. Classification (GTDB taxonomy): domain Bacteria; phylum Bacteroidota; class Bacteroidia; order Chitinophagales; family Chitinophagaceae; genus MKUN01. The sequence goes on along the minus strand of DASPNB010000343.1, from coordinate 5,249 downwards.
AATTGAGTTTTCAAATAGCACACTACATACGCATCAGCAAGGGCAAAGTGCTCCGCAATGAAAAGCTCCTTACTGATGAGTTAGTAGTAACCCCTGATGAGCTTTATAAGCTTATAGGCGCAAGCTATCCGAAGTTCTTTAAAATGGACATTTTGTGCAGATGGGCTTGGTCGGCATCTGAGGCTTTATTAATTTACAATGGGTTATCATTGTATACAGATCTTAATAAGAATCAGGTAGCGATCGTCTTAGCAACAGCGGACGGATGCATTGAAGTAGATAAGCGATACAACGAGACAACAGCAACAATCCCCAGCCCTGCATTATTTGTCTATACGCTTCCTAACATTATGCTTGGTGAAATTTGCATCAGGCATGGCTTTAAAGGAGAGCAGGCATGTGTAGTGAACGAGAACTTTGACAGTGAAGAACTCTTTTTCTGGGTAAATGATCTTTTAGAGAACAGAGGAATGGAAGCATGCCTATGCGGATGGGTAAATGCCACAAATACAGAACAGGATATCTGCTTGTTCTGGGTTACGAAAGGTAACAATGGCATCAATCTTTCCCCGGCTGCCTTCCGGCAATTATATAACAACAACTAAAAACGAGGAGAGGAATCTCGTAAATGAAGAAATTGCATTTGGTTAGGCCGAGACGTATGCGTGCATTACGTCAAAACCTGGGTGAAGCGAACACAGGCGGAACAGGAACTGCGGTTTTTGTTCCATGTTTAGGGCCTTCAGACAGTAATAATTCTGTCGCAGGTTTTCTTTTCAGCAGGTTTTCAGCAAATAATAAATTCGCGGGCATCAACGCACCGCGATAGGCCTTATCTTCGCAGGGATTAATACCGGTACGATGGCAAACACACCATATGTAGTAAATACAGGTGTAATTACGGCGATAGGCAAGGATACAGAAGAATGCAGGGCCGCCCTCATCAGCGGCAAAAATGCCATTGGAAAGCCTTCCTACCTCGAAACCAATTGGCAAAACGAAATACCTGTAGCCGAGGTAAAATTATCCAACGAAGAACTGGCGGCAATTACGGGCACAAACGCCTCCTGGCCACGTACGGCCTTGCTGAGCGCAGTTGCAGTGAAGGAAGCCTGGGAACCATTCAGGCGCAAAGCTAGAGGGCTTCGATCGGGCTTTTTTTCTGCCAATACCGTGGGAGGCATGGACCTTACAGAGAATTTCTACCAGCAGTTTAAAGAAACAGGCAATATTACAAGCATACAACCGGTAGTGAATCACGAATGTGGAGCCATCACCGAATTGGTCGCAGCCCATTTTGGCTTTAGCGATTTTATTACCACTATTAGCACGGCTTGTTCTTCCTCAGCCAACAGCATTATGATGGCTGCACAAATGATAGAAGCAGGTATGCTGGATATTGCAGTAGCTGGAGGTGCAGACAGCCTTTCAAAATTTACGCTCAACGGTTTCAATACCTTAATGATCCTCGACAGGCAGGCCTGTCAACCCTTCGATCAGAACAGGCGCGGCCTGAATCTGGGTGAAGGATCCGGCTATATTGTGCTTATGAACGAAAAAGCAATGGCCCAATGCGGAGCTAAGGCTATTTGCACCGTGAGCGGATATGCCAATGCCAATGACGCTTATCACCAGACGGCTTCTTCGCCTGATGGCATAGGCAACACTTTAGCGATGCGAAACGCGCTGGCGAAAGCAAAACTGCAGCCCGCCGATATTGATTACATCAATTTGCATGGCACAGGAACGGCCAATAACGATAGCTCGGAAGGGAAGGCTATTGAAGCGGTATTTGGTGACAACCCTCCTAAAGCATCTTCAACAAAATCGTTCACGGGGCATACCCTTGGCGCTTCAGGCGGAGTAGAAGCAGTGTTCAGCGCACTGGCGATACGCGATGGCATCGTGTTCCCCAACATGCGCTGGCAAACACAAATGGAAGATGTCAATTGGCAACCTGTAACCGAACTCCAGGTGGCAGTTAATATTCGTCACGTACTTTCCAACTCCTTTGGCTTTGGCGGAAACTGCTCATCACTTATTTTCTCAAAAAGCTAGCATGGATTTATATATCAAAGGAACAGGACTTATAAGCGCGGCAGGAAGTAACAGTGACGATAGTTTTTTAGATACTCCCCCACATTACAACACGGATAGGCTCTTAAGCAAGGAGCCCGACTACACTTCTTATATACCTCCTATGCAATTGCGTCGCATGAGTAAGGCTGTACGCATGGGTATCGGCGCATCCCGCATTGCAATGAGTAAAGCCGGCATAGAGAAGCCTGACGCACTTTCTATAGGTACTGCTATGGGATGCCTGCACGACACAGAAGTATTTCTCTCAAAAATGGTGGAGCAGAAGGAGCAGATGCTAACACCCACAGCATTTATTCAATCGACACACAATACCGTCGGTGGGCAGATCGCCTTGTTGGCCGGGTGTCACGGCCACAATCTCACTTACGTGCACCGCGGCCATTCTTTTGAGCATGCTATGATAAATGCGCAACTGTATCTCAACCAGCACCCCAAAGAAAATATACTCGTAGGAGGAATAGACGAACTTACCGATAGCAGTGTGTCCGTTTTAAAAGGGACGGGCATTTACAGGAAAGCAAACAGCACCGAACATCTGCTCGAAACAAATGATGTAGGGAGCATCGCCGGCGAAGGTGCTTCATTTTTCATTGCCGGAAAGGAAAAAACTATCGGCTCTGTCCGTATAAAAGATATCAGTCTTTTTACAACTAAAGACAATTCCGAAGCCATCGCAAAACTTGAGCCCTTCCTGCAGAGGAATGAACTTCATCCTAACAATATTGACCTCATCGCGAGTGGTCGTAGCGGCGATAGCAGGTATAATGCCTTTTACGATCAGCTTAACGAACGCTTTCCCGGCTCTGCCATAGTGGGCTTCAAACACCTCAGCGGGGAGTATGCCACCGCTTCTGCGTTTGCTTTGGGTCTCATTACCTTGTTAAAGCAGAATTGTAACATCCCTGATTTTCTCTATCTAAACAAAAAACAGATTAACACCATTGATAACATCCTGTTAATCAACAATTACATGCATTACTATAGCCTTTGGTATTTACAGGCATAGTTAAAAAAACAATAAACTCATCCTTTGGCATTTTTTTTTAGGACCTTGATAAATATCCCCACCGATATGCAGCAGCGCCACACGTATGAGACAGGCATAATAGGAAATTGCTCCTTTATAGCCCACGTACACAAGAATACCAACATTGCCTGGCTTTGCTGGCCCCGCTTCGACAGCAGCTTTATCTTCGGCGGACTACTTGATGAAAACAAAGGCGGCCGGTTCTCAATTCTGCCTGAAGGGGAATTTTCTTCTACACAACAATACGTCGAAAACACCAATGTATTAGAGACAATTGTAGAATGTTCCGAAGGAAAGTATAAAATAACGGACTTTGCTCCACGTTTCAACCTCTACGAGAGGTACTTCAAGCCGCTGATGCTGATACGTAAAATAGAGCCCGTCAGCGGACACCCGCGTGTCAAGATCTCATGCAAACCTATCGGTGACTATGGCGAAAATGTCTTACAGCCTATACAGGGCAGCAACCACCTGGAGTTTTTTGGCCTCAACAAGCCACTGAGGCTAACGACCAATATTTCTCTCAATTATATCATAGACGAGCGCTACATGGTATTGAATGAGACCAAATATCTGGTACTAACTTATGGTTTACCGCTTGAAGCACCATTGGTCTCCACCGTAGAAGACTTTCTTACACGTACCATTACATACTGGCGGCAGTGGATCAAAAAGATCGGCATCGAGAATATGTACCAGCCTGAAGTGATACGATCTTCCCTCGCGCTGAAAATACACCAATACGAAGACACAGGGGCTATCATCGCTGCCAGTACTACCAGTCTCCCTGAATTTGACGGAAGCGGCCGTTGCTGGGATTACCGCTTCTGCTGGCTTCGTGATGCTTACTATATACTTAATGCTTTCAACAACATCGGCCATTTCGAAGAGGCTGACCAGTATTTTCACTTCATAGCTAACCTCGCCCAGAAAGAAGACAACCGCTACAATCCTCTTTATACCGTCACAGGTAGCGCGGATTTCAGGGAGATCATTCTTGACTTGGATGGCTATCGTGGCAATAAACCAGTGCGGGTAGGCAACCAGGCCGTGGAGCACATACAGAACGACACCTACGGGCAGGTAATGTTGTCTTTGTTGCCATTATATACTGACAAACGCTTTACTGTGGAAGAACGCCAGGATTCTTCTATCTGGATATATAACATATTGAACAAAATAGATGCCACCCTCGATGAACCGGATGCAGGCATCTGGGAATTCCGCACCATTGCGCAGGAACATTGTTATACCAACCTCTTCCAATGGGCCGGATGCAGGGCAGCGGTCAAAATGGCCAAACATATTGGCGATGAACATCTGTTGCAAAAAGCCCGCAGTCTTATGGAAAGGGCTAAAGCAAAGATAGAGGCCTGCTACGATGAAGGGCGAAAGGTGTACACGCAGGCAATAGGCGTCCCACACCTTGATGCCAGCACTTTGCAGTTGATAATGATGAACTACCTCGACCCCCACTCTCAAAGGGCAAAAGATCATCTTTCTGCCCTTGAAGCAGAATTAAAAACAAAGGACGGGTTGTTTTATCGTTATATACACAAAGACGATTTTGGCACCCCCCAAACTACATTCCTGGTTACTGCCTTCTGGTACGTGGAAGCACTCGCCTGCGTAGGCAGGGTGGACGAAGCAATGGAGCACTTCAGCAACTTGCTGAAATACACTAACCACCTTGGCTTGCTTAGTGAAGATGTAGATGCTGAAACAGGTAGCCAATGGGGCAACTTTCCGCAGGCATATAGCCATGTGGGTCTCATGAATGCTGCGTACCGCATATCGAAAAAGCTCGATCGTCCGGGATTTTTCTAAGTGATGCTCTTAAAGATGGTATAGCGGAGCAGCATCTCCAGGGCCAGGCATATCAGCGCCAATGCTGCGAATGGGAAGAACAATTCTGCATAGTGCTTGAAGGAACTGATTTCTATTTTCGTTTTTTCCAACTGGTCTATTTCTTTGTATACATTGTCCAACGATTTATTATCCGTTGCCCTGAAGTATTTACCTCCCGTTTCAACCGCTATTTTCTTCATCAGGGGCTCATCTATCTGCACAGGCACCATCTGCATTTGCATTCCCATAGGTGTTTGCACAGGGCTAAGTGCCT
>DASPNB010000342.1:0-2139 GCA_035626755.1 Flavipsychrobacter sp. | reverse complement strand
CTACGATAGGTCCAGATACGAAAAGGCCTGGGGCAGTGCCATAAAACACAGACATACAGTTCACCTGGAACGCGGGAACAGGATGATCATTGAACTGGGTGCGCTCAGTGGCTACCAAAGACTACGTGACATCAACAGCATACTGAAAAGAGTGCAGAAGAATGTAGCTGCCTATGCAGACTCTATACCTGAAGAATATAATGAACACCTGATAGTGAAATATGTGACATCGGTGATGCCTGACAACGATAAAGTACGCTTCAGAAGAGTGAATGACGGAGACGTTTTTATGGAAAGGAATGGAGAGCTGACGCGGATAAAAGTGCCGCAGGATACGATACGCATACTAGTGTATAACAGCGCTGAGGCAGGTGAGCGCAAGCCGAATGACCTTTTCTCCGAGAGCTATCTGCCCGTTTACATTAACCTCTTATTGAACAACTATAGCGACATACAGCAACTGATAGACGACAAGCAGGATGTACAGCATTACATAGACACGATGGCCCTGCTTGCCAAACCCAAAAAAGACCGTGGCCGGCGAGATCCCGGATCGAGCACTATTTATTACCGTCCGGGATCTGACAGAGGCAAAGACTATATACAGGTGTATAGAACAATAACGGACAGGTATAGTCCTGCCTTCGACATGAACCATGACCGTGTAAGCCTAAGCGGGAATATCGGTGCCGGGCTGGTGAGGAGCAAGCTGGCACCGCTTGCAGAAATAGGCTTGGAATACCGCGACTATTGGGTATCGGGACAGCCTAATTACAGCATCTTCGGAGTTTATGCAGCGCCTTACTTCTTATTCGACCGTAGCGACGGAAAGATATATACGCATACCAATTGGTTCATAAATGCCGAGATCGGGTCATTCTTTGAAAGGGACAACGAGATAATGGGTCTGAAGATGAAACGACTCACTATAGGCGCAGGCTACCTTTTGAACCCTGACCAGATCTTCTTCCAAACGACAACTATAAAGGTATTCGGTAACTTCCAGCTAGGTAAGGGCTTCACTATTAGCCCGGAGTTGATAAGCACCAACAATTTCAAGAACATTTTCCCCGGACTTACGATAAAGGTCTTCTAGAACGGGCTACAGTTTCTAAAGATGTAACACAATAATAGAAGTAAAACAAAAGGTCCCGCAAGCGGGACCTTTTCAATGATATCTAGAGCTGCGCGCTTAGATAACCCTTACGTTCACAGCGTTCAAACCTTTCTTACCATTCTGTACTTCGAAAGACACTTTGTCGCCTTCACGAATTTCGCCTGCGAGGCCTGAAACGTGAACAAAGATGTCTGGGCCGCCGTTATCCGGCTTAATGAAACCAAAACCTTTAGTTTCATTGAAGAATTTTACTGTACCTTCTTGCATTGTAAAAAAATAAAAAAATTAAATAATGCCCCGAAGTTAATAGAAATATTAGGATTGCCAAAATAAGTTTTTGTTATTATAGGTCATTTTTTCAGTCCTTTACCAGCACAACCATATCCTCGTAAGGGCCGAGCAATATAGCCTGATAGCCTTTAAGGGCGCAGGTATGCGGATAATTATAAAGTATCACGACGTCCTTCCGGGTATTTTGATGTATAAGTCTGAACAGCCGGTTCATGAGTCGTGTGTCATTTATCGGACGGTACAAATAAAGTACGTCCACCGTTCTCAGCCGGGAAAGATCAGCTTCCAGGATGTTCTCATACTCCACCTCGGCCTTTATCTTTTTGTGGACAGGCTCCAGGAATTTATTGATCTCGTAACCAAAGGACCTGTAGCCCATTTTCGAGGTGTAGTGGAGGGTATTACCTATACCACAACCTATGTCGCAGAAAACAGCTTCCTGTCCGTATAAATTTCGAAGCCAGGCGAAGTAGCGGAAGGTTTCATAGTCGGTTGCAATTTCCCGGAAGTACTTTTCATCCCCATCGAGAAAAAGAGCCTCGTTCGCATCATCATCGAGGTGCTTGTCGCAAAAGGCGTAGTAGCTCTTTGAAGTAAACGGAAGACGGAGGGTATTGATATCATGCAAAATACCCGCATTAAGCTGCAGGTATCTTGCTTCTTTCTTTGAATGTTTTTTTAAAAAGCTGGCAGCCTTCATTTAACTCAGACCTTCAATCTCACCATTTACC
>DASPNB010000341.1:0-2179 GCA_035626755.1 Flavipsychrobacter sp. | reverse complement strand
GGCGAGTTTGTTATGATATTGGGTCCGAACGGTTCCGGCAAGTCTACTTTCCTGAAGATCTTCAGCGGGGAGATCCCGCGGTTCCAGGGAAAGGTCCTGTACGATGATAAACCTATATCCGGGCTTTCAAAAGAAGAACTGGCCACCCGCCGCGCGGTAATGAGCCAGCAAACGGAGTTGAGCTTTCCATTGACGGTTGAAGAAGTGGTGATGATGGGAAGGTACCCGCATTTTACTTTCGCCCCGGGGAAAAAGGATTTTTCTATTTGCAATGAAGTGCTGGGGAGAATGAACCTGGGATCTTTTCGTGAAAGGAACTATACTACTTTAAGCGGTGGTGAAAGACAGCGGGTGCAATATGCGAGGGTGCTCGCGCAAATCTGGGAGAAGCCGGAGAGCGGGCATAGGTATTTATTTTTGGATGAGCCGTTGAACAACCTTGACATTAGTTACCAGCAGGATTTTTTGCAGGTGGCCAGTTTGTTGAAGAATGAAAATACGGTGCTGGTGGCGGTAATGCATGATATCAATTTAGCTATTCATTATGCGGACAAGCTGGTGTTTTTCAAGGAAGGGGAAATGGTGGGGTGTGGCGCGCCGCGGGAGTTGGTGAGCAGTGAGTTGATACAGCATGTGTTTAATGTGAAGACTAAGGTGGTGGAGAACCCCGTGACCGGGGAGCCTTTAGTGGTGTTTGTGTTAGCATTTTACAATAAAAATGCGCCGCGATGATAACTCAACCGCGGCGCGAAGGGATAAAATAATTACTGCTCTGCAGGGATCAGGGCGGCTAAAACAAACAGGAGCACTACGTTCACTATTATATAAACCAGCAGAAGTATTGAGCCTGTTTTTACCTTTCGTGCACTATAAGCAGCTTCCATTACATCTTGCTTTTTCACCAGTAATGAAATGATAATCACTATTGGCGAAAGGAATAGCGCAAACTTCAGGTAGTTTACTATTCTCTCATTATCCATTCTCATTGGCAACAAATGCACCTTGTCGAGAATGATCAATACCTGGAAAATATGAATGTAAACCAGGAATGCTGTTGCCAGCAAGGCGCTAAAGTAAGGTATCCTTTTTGTGCCTCCTTTTGAATAATAGTTGTGGAACAGGTATATCACAAACTTTAGTGTTTTCATAATTACCAGTCAAATGCCCAGTCGGTAAGGCCTGTTAAGTCTGCAATGCCGAATGCTATATTAACAATTGGGTTAACTCTTGCAAAAGCCAGCACTATTTTCAACCCTGCCTTTACAGTGGCCCCTGCCTTATCTCCAAAACTTGCATTTGGGTCTCTAATAGTTTGAATGGCCTCGTAAGTTGCTACTCCCGCATCAATAAAGCCTGAGGCTTTTCCTATGTGGTCCAGGACGCTGCCAACGTTAATAGCTGTTTTTACACCCTGGGCTAAATTTATCAACTCATCTGTGTTAGTAGCAGCCTTCATGGCACCAGCCGCTAATCCTTCTAACTTGCCCACGCCCTCCCGCACAATTGCCAGTCCTGTGCCAATTACATCGTTTGCCTTGTCTATAGCATCGGCAGGGGATATGGGTTGTGGATCATCTGGTTCCGTAGTAGCAAGGTCTGGCTGAGTTAAGCTTGGCTTTGGGTCACCTAAACGGCCTGCGGTGCCATCGGAGTACAACCTGTACGCTGTTCGCTGGTCACCTTCATTTATATAGGCATTTTCAACATACCCTTCTTTTCCTACATAGGTAACCTGTGTATTCTTTTGATCACCGTTCAGGGTTTTTCCTGCTTTTGCTGCCCATTTTTCTGCACTTGCCTGGTCCGTTACTTCGGGAACCCAATCCACGTGCTTATTCCCGTACTGATCTTTGTATTGCACCCAGTCGTCAGCCCCCATTCCATCAGGGTCCACAAACCGTATCGGGTTATCAAACGCATAATTGTACGGAGAAAACCTACGCATCTTATCTGCCAGCGGGTCTATAACATGCCATCTTCCTATCTGCGCATCATACATGCGGGCCCCGTAATCTGACCACTCAAGACCGCTTCCGTCTGAAAACTCTTTGTCTTGCTTCTCCTTGCTATTATACTCATATTTATTATCTATACTGCCTGCTGCCCTGGATGATATTCCAGCCATGGTAAGGCCATACGGATAATAATGTGTTTCTTCAAGTAATGCGCCCCTTATATG
>DASPNB010000340.1:0-2878 GCA_035626755.1 Flavipsychrobacter sp. | reverse complement strand
GCATTGCGGATAACCGGAACTACAAGGCCTTTAGGAGCGGACACTGCAATAGAAATATCGCAGTAGTCGTGGTAAACAAGTTCTTCGCCGTCTATATAAGCGTTTACCGCTCTCCATTCGCCCAAGGCTATACAGCAAGCTTTGGTAAAGAAAGACATAAAACCAAGATTAACACCATGGGCGTCTTTGAATTTGTCTTTGTATTGCTTGCGGATATCCATAATGCGGCTCATATCCACTTCGTTGAAAGTGGTGAGCATCGCAGTAGTGTTTTTAGCTTCTACCAGCCTGCGAGAAACAGTTTTGCGCAGGTTAGTCATTTTTTCGCGCTTTTCGTTGCGGCTAAAAGCATCTGCACCGCCCTTACGACCGGGATTGTTTAAGGCCTCCAGTACATCGTTCTTAAGTATTCTGCCCTGGGGACCTGATCCTTTAACAGCATCAGCCTTTACTTGCCTATCGCCCATAATTGCTTTGGCAACTGGCGTAGCTTTTACATCAGCAGTAGGAGCCGATTTTGCGGGTTCGGCTTTAGGTGAAGCTTCTTTCTTTTCTTCTTTCTTAGGTGGCTCAGGGGCGGCTGCGGGAGAGCCAGCCGGACGCTCGGCCTTGTCATCTATTTTGCAGGCGAGGTCACCGATATTGAGTGTATCTCCTTCCTTAGCGACTGTTTGAAGAATACCGGCTTGTTCGGCGTTAAGCTCAAATGTTGCCTTCTCTGACTCCAGTTCGCATAAAATCTCGTCTCGTTCTACCCATTCGCCGTCTTTTTTGAGCCATTTTACAAGGGTAACCTCGCTAATGGATTCTCCGACCGTGGGGACTTTAATTTCTATCATCTAAAACCGTGTTACGGGTTGCTAAATTAGCAAACCCGCACGTATTATTCAAAAATGGCTGCGTGAGCGGGAAACAGGCATATATATGCTGATGTTTTATAGGTTTAGCGGCCTTTTATTGATCGTAATACGTTGCGTCTCTGACTACTTTGCCATCTTTTATCGTAAGTATACTGCAAAGGGGGAAACGCCATTTCTGACCACCAGTTGTTCCTGTTGAAATGAATTCGACGGTTACTTTGTTCCCGGAGGCATACATGTCTACTATACTATCGTATATGTCGGGAGCAAAATTTTGAAGATTGGTGTACTTTTTTATGCTCTGCTCCCGGGTTTGAGTAACATAGTCTTTGCCCAGAGAAGGATCAAGAAAATAAGCGGTGTCAGTATAGTAGGAGGTCATCAATGACCAGTCGTGGTTGTTGAATGCTTCGAAGGTTTTTCGCACAATTTCAAGGTTTGCATCAACCGGAGAATCGCCGGGACCTTTACATGCAGAGAAAAGAAACAGGACCGGTACAAGAATATTTTTTTTCATTGCTGAAGAGCTGTGTGAACGATAAAGCTCTCCAGATAGGATTTAAAATTCTTCCCCTGATGAGGGGGATTAAGCTTGTTTTAAGAATTGATCTATACCTGCGGTTTATAAGTGGGAAGATCATCGCTGCCGAATGAGAACGGTAGCAGGAATTCTGCATTCTCAATCATAATGACCAGGCCTTTGGGGCTACACATGTATACAGCGATAGGTGCCTGTTGACGTTGCTGCATTTCAAGAATACTTTGCCGGCACATTCCACAGGGTGCAATAGGTTTTTCATTTTGATTGTTATCAGATGAATAGGTAACGGCGATAGCTTTTATTTTGGTTCCTTTTGCGAGGTCGATAGTTGACAGAATAGCCCGTTCTGCACAGATTCCGACGGGGAAGGCAGCATTTTCCTGGTTGAAGCCTGTAACAATATTGCCGTCTTCCATTAGGATAGAGGCGCCGACTTTCAGATTGGAATACGGTGCATATGCTCCCTTAGTGGCCGCCTCCGCTGCTTCTACCAGTTGCTGCATATCTGCAGGAAGTTCAGCCTTCAGGTACTGCTGATATGGGAATGTGTATGAATCCATTAAGTTGTATTAAGCTGTTAACCAGATACCTAACCTGCATAAAAGTATGCCACCAAGTACGCTGAGAAGAGTATATAACAATGCGGTAACAGAGAGTTGTTTGTTGAATAGTCCGACATTCTCCAGTGCAAAGGCGGAAAAAGTAGTAAATCCTCCGCAAAAGGCTGTTGCCAGCACCAGCCAGCCATCACCCTGTGCCCAGACGACCTTGCTGCCCATACCGAAAAGCAAACCGATAAGGAAGCAGCCCGTCATATTGATAGTAAAGGTCGCAAGCGGGAAAGAGTGGGTGCCAAGCCTATTAATAAAAAGACTTAGTGCATAGCGGGCAATACTGCCTAAGCCTCCACCTAAACCTACCAATAGAAAAGCGCGTAACATGCATTAAAGTTACGCGCTCGGCTAAATATTTTACAATAAAAATGATTAATCTACCCAGTCGCAGACAAATATGTTGGTGTCGTGTGCGCCGCCGTTGTTCCTATTGGAGCTGAAAATGAATTTCTTGCCATCGGGTGAGAACATTGGAAAGGCGTCAAATCCCCCATCGTGCGAAACCTTTTCCAATCCCGATCCATCGAGATTTACCAGGTAAATATTGAACGGGAATCCACGCGGATATTCGTGGTTAGAGGCAAAAATGATGCGCTTGCCATCTGGTGTGAAGTTGGGGGCCCAATTGGCTTTTCCAAGTTTTGTAACCTGCTGAACGTTACTTCCGTCAGCATTAGCGACGAATACCTCCATATTGGTGGGCATCACGAGGCCCTGCGAAAGCAAGTCTTTATATTCCTTTACTTCTTCATCGGTTTTAGGACGGGACGCGCGCCAAACGATTCGTTTACCATCGGGCGAAAACCAGGCCCCGCCATCGTAGCCGAGGTCGTTTGTTAACTGCTTTACATTTTTTCCGTTGA
>DASPNB010000339.1:0-7520 GCA_035626755.1 Flavipsychrobacter sp. | reverse complement strand
TGCCGCAGCTGGGCGTAAAACCCGATGAACATTTGGTAGACGTAGGTACTAAAGTGATCAACGAAAAAGCAGGTACGACCGGTTATATTTTCAGCATGTACCGCCGCGGTAACGACTATCTTGGCTACCGCCATATCGGCTCTTACGACTATAACTGGAAGCAGATAAAGGGCGGCGTACTCATGAACTACCTCACCGCTACAGATACAGGGAGAACTTTTCTTTTCCTGAGGCCGAGTGCCTATGCTGAATACACTTTCCGGAGGTTGATGAATACTTCCCTCGGTGGCCGCTACGAACTGGAGCACAACGCCGTGAAAAGCAAGATCGCTGATACTTTGATCCCTGCCGCTTTTTCTTTCGACGTTACCCAGCTCTATCTGCGTAACAGCGCCGATAAAAAAGTAACTTATTCTCTTACCTATATGCAGCGCCGTGATCGCATGCCCCGCAACAATGAGTTCAATGCCCAAAGCCATAGCCACAATGTGGAGTTTCGTTCTGCTACTACGCAGTGGAAGAATCATCAACTCGGTTTTACCGGCACATATCGCAAACTCATTATTGATGATACTACTTTTAATAAACAAAAGCCTGAAGAGAGCCTGCTGGGCAGGCTGGAGTACAACGGCATACTTGCCAGGGGGCTGATCTCTATTAATACCATGTATGAGTTCGGCTCAGGGCAGGAACAGAAGCGCTCCTATACTTACGTAGAGGTTCCTGCGGGGCAGGGCGTTTATACCTGGAACGATTACAACGCAGATGGTGTGCAGCAGGCCAATGAATTTGAAGTTGCTCTTTATGCCGATCAGAAAAGGTTCATCCGTGTCTTCACACCTACTAACGACTATGTAAAGGTTAACTATATCAACTACAACCAGGCGCTTACCATTGAGCCCGCTAACGTATACCGGGGTAAGGATACAAAAGGTTGGCAGAAATTCCTCGCCCGCTTCTCCGACCAGCTTTCTATGCAGGTTGGCAACAGGTTACTGGCCGCAGCGGGTTATGACGTGTACAATCCCTTTATGAAGGCGGAGGATGATACCAATACCATATTCACCAATAACTCCATTGCCAACACCTTCTTCTTTAACCGCACCAGCTCCAAATGGGGACTTGATCACAACTATCTTTCCAGCAACGGTAAACAGTTGCTTAACTTCGGCGTTGAGAACAATACTTCCAGCCAGCATACGGGCCGTGCACGCTGGAACATAAGCAAGTCATTTACTTTGTTGGTTGCACAAAAGCAGGGTTACCGCAGTTTTAACTCTCCGTTCAGCGATAACCGCAGCTATCATGTTGACAACTGGTCTACAGAGCCGTCGCTTACCTGGCTGAACAGGTCGGTACTAAGAATAATGGTATCGTATAAGCACGAAGAGCGGGAAAATAAGCCCCCGTTCGGTGGACAATTTGCCAAGCTACAGACTGTTAGCCTCGATTTTCGTTTCTCCAAGCCAACTACAGGCGCTATCCAGCTGCGCGGAGCCTACTCCAATATCTACTACGATGGGGCTAACAATACTTCCGTTTCCTTCATTATGCTCGATGCTCTCCAGAAGGGTTCCAACTACCTCTGGGGTATGACCTGGGACCGCAGGGTGGGAAAGGGCATAGAAATGTCATTAGAATATGAAGGCCGCAAGCCGGGCACCAACCCCATAATCCATACAGGCCGCATGTCGCTGAGAGCGATTCTTTAAAGTGCTTATGGGTATGAGATTTTTTGACTTTGAGTTTTGACTTTTGCCTTTGCCCGAATAAATTGTTAAAGCGGCATAGTTTTTGATGTATTTTTTAATATTTACTGTAGTTTTTACTCCCAACACCATCACCCATGATAGAGGTTAAGAACATTAAAAAAGCCTTCGGCGATAAAGTCGTCCTTGAAGACGTCTCCGCGACCATGCTACCGGGCAAAACGAACCTGATAATAGGCAGCAGCGGTAGCGGTAAGACAGTACTGATGAAAATAATGGTCGGCCTCATGCACGTGGATGCCGGGGCGGTTCTTTATGAAGGCCGCGACCTGACCAAAATGGAAATAAACGAGCTGAAAGACATCCGCCAGCAGATAGGTATGCTCTTCCAGGGTTCGGCGCTCTTTGACAGTAAAAATGTGGAACATAATGTGATGTTCCCCCTTGATATGTTCACCAAAATGGACCGTAAGGAGAAGAAGAAACGTGTAAACGAAGTACTGGACAGGGTAAACCTGGCAGATACCAATAAAAAGTATCCGGCGGAGCTGAGCGGTGGTATGAAGAAACGTGTGGCCCTTGCACGCGCCCTTGTGCTCAATCCCAAATATCTTTTCTGTGATGAACCTAACTCGGGCCTCGATCCGCAGACCTCACTGCTGATAGATAAACTGATAAAAGATCTGACCGTAGAGTTCAAGATGACCACCGTGATCAATACCCACGATATGAATACCGTGATGGAAAGTGGCGATCACATTGTGTACATGCATAAGGGTCTTAAAAAATGGGAAGGTTCTAATAAGGAGATCATCTTCAGCGACGACGAGGACCTCAACGGCTTCATCTTCGCATCAGACTTCCTCTACAAGGCAAAAGAAATGACTATGATGGAAATGAAGGGAAGGAAATGAACTACGAATTACTTGATTTAAGAGATTGCCATGATCTAAAGATATTTGATACTGTATTGAAAAGGCCTCCGATGTGGAGGCCTTTTTTATGTGTGTTATATTTTGACGAAGCGTCGAACTTCTATGTCTTTTTCTCCTTCGAGACTGATGTAATACAGTCCGGGTGGCAGGGACTCGATATCCAGTTTTGTTGCTTTACCATTTAATTCATTTAGCAGCATCGTTTGCCCGATACTGTTTGTGATGGTAAACGATCTATATTGCTCTGTTGTTTGTATTGTTAGTTCGCTTGTGGCGGGGTTAGGGTAAATGGAAATGTTATTACCAACACTAGTTTCCAATTTTACACTTACAGGCCAGCAGGCTTCTGTAGCGGCCACATTGGTCAGTACGGCAGGCATATAGTCGAAGAAAATTCCGGCTTTGTTGGCTACTTCGGATTCTATCGGAAAATTATTCTTCATGTTTATTGTATACATCACAGCGCCATGCCTGTAAGGACTGGAACTATCTGGCAGATCTATATTTGGGAATTCGAACCTCAAGATAAAGTTGCCATCAACTATCGTCTTACTAACATTCATCAGGTGAGATGCACTAATCAACTGGAAACTCTGGACGTCGAAGCCTGCGCTCAGTGTGTCCATCACAATGATATCGTGCGCGGTATCATTGCCCATGTTTTCAAAGGTCACAGTATACTGTAGTTTTGTTCCCGGGACAACACATGATCCGGGAGAAACGTAAACTGCATTCGGGTCAAATGGACCCGTTACGGTGTCGTGCTTTATTATAGTGTTGTTGGTTGTATCATCGTCTCCATTAGTAGGGGAGATGATGAACATTGTCTGAACAGTGTCACCAGGCATTAGTATTTGTCCGTTGTGGTTAAAATCTGCATGTACGTGTAAGAAATTGTCTTCGAACGAGTTTGCGTTCAAGTTCCAGGTGAGTACATTTCCGGCTTGTAAAGTCGGTGGCGGGACAGCGTAAGCGAATGAGTATTTAGGACTGAACGTCATCGTCAGTTGGCTGTTAATTGCCGTGCAATAGTCATTGTTTATGTTGATGTTGGCCTGGGCTCTGTTACCGGCAGTTTGCTGGCTGGCGGATACCATAAGATCAAAACCACTGGTTCCAAGGCATTGAAAGGCGATGCGATGGCTGCCGGTATCTGCAAGAGTTCTCAATGTGTCCACCACATTAGAGCAGACCGCCACCGTACCGGGAGGTGTGCTCAGTATGTTGAAACTATACACATCGTCTCCATCGCCGTAGGCATTATATATGAAACCGCTGGTGACAGAAAAAGTGTCAACTGCAACGCCATTTGAATCTACTACGATAGTTGCTACTTGCGTACTAGCCGCGTCTACCGTCGGGTTAAAATTGCAGTCGTTGTCGTTATCTAAATAGCAATTCACAGAAACAGACCTGCACATGTGGTATTCATACGCATACGTAGTGGAATCGACAGGAATATTGTTGTTGAGCAACACATGTTTAATGTGGTACTTGCCTGAAAAATTATACACATGGCTAAAAGGAAGGTAGCCGTGACCATAGCTGGAAATGAGCGGAAGTACATCTTCCGTTCCGTCACCATATGAGGTTTTTACACTAAGCCCCGGACTGTACTGAGGAGTAATGATAGCAATCTGCGGTCCGTTACATTGACTGTGCAGCTGCAAGGTGAAATTAGAGGTAGTAGTATTTACGATAGGAGTATTGGGTGTTATTTTTTTTATTCTTTCAGCTATGTCGGGATAGAAGATATTGCCGTATAGATCTACTGCCATGTCGCGAGGTGCCATGTCTACCGTTGTTGCGTCGCTGCCTTCCATAGCTATGCCCGGTCCCAGTACCCCCGCATGCGTGCTGATGATACCCGTGTTGACATCTACTTTTCTTATACGTTCATGTTCGGCTATGTAAATGTTGCCAAATATATCAACACCGATATCGAAAGGTTCGTCTAGCTGAGCTGCCGTGGCCGGCCCGCCATCTCCGGATGTGCCTATGGTGCCTGTACCTGCAATTGTAGTGATGATGTTAGTAATCTTGTCGATCTTTCTCACTACATAGTTATTTTTGTCCAGGAATATAAGGTTGCCATCCTTATCGTGTGTCATACCTCGTGGCTGGTTAATTTTGGCATTGATAGCCAGACCGCCGTCGCCGTCATAACCTCCGCTTGTAATTCCACAGATAACATTAACCTGGCTGGTCTGCCCATCCATTTTCTTTATTTGATCGCCGGTACCCACATACAGATTGTTGGATGCATCGACATATAAAGTGTTGCCATTGATGGTACTCAGCGCGCTGATTATTCCAGTGACTGCGTCTACCTTTCTTATTCCGCTATTGTTTGAAATATATACGTTGCCCGTTTGATCTACAGCAACATCCGATGGCAGACTTAGCTCGGCATAAATAGCTAGCTGGCCGAGCCCATTGCTACCGGGTACTCCCGTGCCAGCCACTAAGGTCATTTTACCGGTTACTGCATCTATCCGACGCACATTATGATTACCGAAGTCGGCAAAATAGATATTGCCATATTTATCCGTAGTTATACCGCGAACGTCATACATTGTTGCATGTATGGCCGGTCCACCGTCACCGGTGTTGCCTTGTACTCCGTTACCTGCAATAGTATACATATAGTTAACCTGTGCAGAGCAGACGACGCTACAGGAAACAATGAATAAGAACAAAAGAAAATTTACAGGTTTCATCAGGCAAGGTGTTATTTACATAAAAATATAAACTATTCTTTAATAATAGTAAAAAGCACAAAAAAGCCCGGGGATCTCCCGGGCCAAGACAATGATAGAAAGCTTTAGTTACAGATAGGCGCAAATAAGGGCTGATTCCGCTGAGCGTATTTAACCCGGCAAACTCCATATGTTACTAAGGATTTTGCCCTTTTGCTATATAGACGAATCTGATAGCCAAAATGTTAGGAAGGGGGCGGATATTTTATAAAATATATAGGATATTATAGCGATTGGAATAAGAAAGCCGGTAGAAACCGGCCTCCAAAATCTAGAATTGATTACCCATTACAAATTCTTGAACCTATATCGTTATTGCAGGCAGCTTTGCCTGCGTACAATAAATAAGACGAGGCTTCGGCAAAAAGCGTTGGGGAGTAATACATTTTTATTTTTAGTGTATAAATAAGCGGCTTGCTTTTGAGCCCATTTCCCGTAAATTTGCCCGCGTTAAAAAGGCTTTGACCCATCACAGTCAACCGATCAACTAATCAACTAATCAACAAGAACATGTCAGTTTTAGTAAATAAGAACTCTAAGGTAATAGTACAGGGCTTCACCGGTACGGAAGGTACATTCCACGCCAGCCAGATGATAGAATTTGGTACCAACGTGGTAGGCGGCGTTACGCCGGGAAAAGGTGGCCAGACTCACCTGGAAAAGCCTGTGTTCAACACAGTGCAGGAAGCGGTAAAAACGACAGGTGCTGACGTATCTATCATCTTTGTTCCCCCTGCATTTGCTGCAGATTCTATAATGGAAGCTGCCGATGCGGGTATAAAAGTGATCATCTGTATTACAGAGGGTATACCTGTGCAAGACATGGTAAAAGCCCGCGAATACATAAAAGGAAAAGACTGCCGCCTGATAGGTCCTAACTGTCCCGGTGTTATCACCGCGGGTGAGGCTAAGGTAGGAATCATGCCGGGCTTTATCTTTAAGCAGGGCCGCATAGGTATCGTATCTAAGTCAGGTACCCTGACTTATGAAGCAGCAGACCAGGTGGTAAAAGCGGGTATGGGTATCTCTACTGCTATAGGTATAGGTGGCGACCCGATCATTGGTACTACTACCAAAGAAGCGGTAGAACTGCTGATGAATGATCCTGAAACTGATGGCATAGTGATGATAGGCGAGATAGGCGGTAACATGGAAGCGGAGGCTGCAAAGTGGCTGAAGGAAAACATGCGCAAACCTGTTGTAGGTTTCATAGCAGGCCAGACAGCTCCTCCTGGCCGCCGTATGGGTCATGCTGGCGCTATCATTGGTGGAGCTGATGATACAGCTGCTGCTAAAATGAAAATAATGGGTGAGTGCGGTATTCACGTAGTGGAGAGCCCTGCCAACATAGGTAAGACTATGGCTTCTGTTCTGCAAAAGGAGATGGCATAGTCGTTCTGAACCACGATTCTCTTGATTTGGAAGATTCACTTGATTCATATAAAAGCTCCTCATTGAGGAGCTTTTCTTTTGGGGTTACGTGTTGAAGAGGGTGGGGCGGCGGCGCATTAGTTCGTTGGCTACTTTGTGCGCATCGGTATCGTTAGTCGCCTGCAGGTGCTTCACAATATTCTTATAGCTTTCATCATCCCTGTTCTGGCTGAGCTTAAAGATGGCGAAGGTGTCGGTCACTTCCATTTCAAAGCCTACGATTGCCTTCACCATGTGTGCTACATAACCATCAGGTAAATGCTCAACGAACAGCGGCTTTTCCTGTCCCGACTCGTATTTATTCATTAGGTCTCTTACGGCATTTACAGTGCCTGCCTCGTCCAGCCATTTTACTGTGCCTCTTGCATGCACGGTCTGATAGTTCCAGGTTGCGCCCATTTTTTCCGTGTACCAGCTGGAGCTAACATAGCAATGGGCACCCTGGAACAGGATGAGCACATCGGGGTTCTGCTCTATGGCCAGGTGATGATCGGTCTTGCGCATAATATGGGCGCGGAGCAAGACCTTTCCATCCCGCTCCTCTATCAGCACCGGCACCTGCGTAGCTACGGGCCTGCTGTTGGCCGAGGCAATAAGGGTAACAAAAGGGTGTGCTTTCATAAAAGCTAATATCTCTGCACTGTCCGTCTCTGTGAATTCAGGCATCTTATACATAAATGCAAGAT
>DASPNB010000338.1:0-3588 GCA_035626755.1 Flavipsychrobacter sp. | reverse complement strand
ACTATCAAGATCATTTTCGCCGAGATACAGGAGCTTTTCATCCAAGCCCACCCTATCCTCCTAAGCGAAAACGAACGATACAAAAAAGCAGTTGTTGCATAAAAAATAAAGTCCCGGCAAGCGGGACTTTATTTTTACTTCTGTTAAGCTCCCCCAAACCTCAGGCCGATACAAAACGGATGCTGGTCGAGAGCAGTTTTGTGCAGCGAGGTAACCTGGTAGCTGGCATATATCCTAAAGTAACTCGCAATACCGATCTCGCCGGTCAGGCAGGCATTAAAGTCATTGAAATTAAAGCCATCATGATTTTTCACCTTGCCTCTGGCCCCTGATATTTGCTTTGTCCAGGAGCTAAGCCTGTATCCACCTGTTACGCCTATACCGTATACCAGCCATAGGTCTTTTCCCATCCTCGTTTTGGCCGTGAGGGCCAGCGGCACACTTAAGTACGTCAGGCCAAGCTTATTTTTGCTGAAGCTCACGGTATCCATAAATATTTCGGGATTAGTATTATTCAGGTAGCTGATATCCTTGCTGAACCTGAAATTATACATTTGAAGCCCCACGCCTGTGGAAACATGTACCCGTTGACTACCACCGTTTACCAATCTTGCCTTCACTACAATTGGCCACACGTTCACATTCCACGATCTGCCGGTCTGCAGGCTGAAAAGGTTGGCGTTTTTCACATTAGACGGCACGTTCAGGAAGCCCTGCGCAGCAGATGTAGTATAATCCGTTTTATCCACCAGGGTATTGATACCCACATCTACTATACTAAACTCCACTTCAAAGTCTTTCTCTACAAATTTCCCGGTGTCGTTTATATGGATGCCGTCGGTACCTATAGCGATACTCTTATGCTTTGCAGTGTCGCTCTTCTCATGTCTGTCACTGTTCCTTTCTTTAGCCTTGGCTTTTATCGCCACACTTTTTCTTTCCTTTTCTTCCTGTGCATTAGCTGTAGCGCTAAAAAGGCACATCATCATCAAACAATATATCAATTTCATTATCTTGTTTTTTTAAAATCTGATCGTAAATAGTTCTGTCTTTCCCAGCTTCACCGCCAGGTCAGTATTCTTAACACTGTTACTTATTTCTTTTACTTGCTCCACGCGCCTGTCAACTGCTTGTTTTATTTCGTTGAGGCCTTGTTTTCTTTCTTCACTCACCGGCAGCCAAGCAAGTGCATCGCGATATGGTTCAGGGGCAGGGGCAGGCTCATTTGCTTTCGGCAGTTCAGGTATGTCAGTCAGTTCGGCTTTAGGCCTCAGCGGTTCTGTTACAGCTAGTTGGGGTGTTTCTACTGTCTCTATTCTTTCCGGCAGGGCAGTCGTGGGGCGAACGCTTGTTTGTTTCTCTACTGCTACCTGAACTTGCTGCACTTTGGGCTGCTGCACAGGCATCAGTGGTGTTGCTTCCTCTTCCTGTACCGCCACATTTTCTTCTTTCACCGCTGTGTCCACTACTGCTACCTTCGGTGTGTTTACATATTCCGCAGTGTCTTCTACCTTTCCTATCGTCCGGGCTTCTTCTTCGTTCCATTTCATGAGTCCCAGAGCAATCAGTAGTAGCATGCCGGCTGCCGCGCTGTACTGCCTCCAGTTGCCAAATCTTATCACCCTTCCCTTAGGCTCTTCGCGCAGCAGGGCGTCCTTGTTGCCATATCCCTCATTCATATCACGCACCAGCTTCACCCGGGCATATAATGCCTGCTCCGCGCGCAGCTCAGGATGAGCCTGCAGAAAAGCCTCCAGCTCCTTTTGGCCTGCCGCATCCAGTTCCCCGTCTGCCTGCATCACCAGGTATTCTTCATAATTATCCCAGGTCACCATAGTCATTTATTTAAATAACATTTTCCACGCGCACTAAATAGTCTTTCAATACCTTTCTTGCCCTGTGCAGGTACACTTTTACCTGCGAGTCCGATAGTTCCGTTATCCTGCCTATCTCTTCGTAGCTGTAGCCTTCGTAGTCCTTCAGCAATACCAGGGCTCTTGCTCTTTCATCCAGTTGTGCCAGCGCGCGCTCCAGCACTCGTTTCAGATCGGGGTTTCCCTGTGTATAGCTTCCTGCCTGTTCGGGAAGTTCCTCTTTGTAGCTGATGCGCCCCTGCTTCCGGTAGTTATCTATCGCCTGCCTGTAGGCTACCTGGAAAAGGAAGGCTTTTGCCTTATCAGGGCTTACGTCTGCCCTTTTCTGCCAGAGTACTTCAAAGCTGTTCTGAACCACGTCACGGGCGTCCTCCTCATGGCCGGTGCACTTGCAGGCAAAGCGGAATAGTGCATCTGCCCATTGGTTTACGCAAGCGTTGTAGTCCCTAACATCCATTCCCCTAGTATATCGCTATGTGGATAAAATAGTTACAAAAAATGCACAAAAATCTTTCACTTTTTTTCAAAAAAGCGACAAAAACCTATCAAAATCAGGTTTAATTCATCCAGAATATGCGTGCTAAAGATCGTAACTTTGCACTCCGTGTCCATTTTGGGGCACGGCGCTGACTAATGAAGAAAGACTTTAATAAGAAACCTGGCTCGGGCAAATTCAAAAAAGACGACAGGGGGCCGCGTGATGGTGCGAAGAAACCTTTTAAAAAGGATTTCTCCGACAGGCCAAAACGCAGTGACGATGACAGAGGAGAAAAGAAACGCTCATTTGGCAACGATGACCACCCCCGTAAGAATTTTGATAGTGACAGGCCAAAAAGATCTTTCAACAGCGACAAAACTGACCGGCCATTCCGCAAAAGGGAAGACGGCGATGACAGGCCAAAACGCAGCTACGACAATGACAGGCCAAAGAGGTCCTTCGACAGCGACAAGCCAAAACGTTCTTTCAATAAAAGAGAGGACGGCGACGACAGGCCTAAACGCAGCTACGACAATGACAGGCCTAAAAGGGCCTTCGACAGCGACAAGCCAAAACGTCCTTTCAATAAAAGAGAGGACGGTGAAGACAGGCCAAAGAAGCCTTTCGACAAAGACAAGCCCAGGAAAGGCTCGTTTGCTGAAAAAATGAACCGTGCCTTCAATAATATTGACGACTCGGTGAAGAAAGAGGATAAACCAAAGCGCGAACCCAGGCAAAGAGAAGAGGAAGACGAACAACCAAAACGCGTAAAGAAAGCCCCCCAGAATTCATTCGACCGCTCGGTAGGTAAGATACGCACCAACCGCGGCACCGATATGGATGCCTACGTAGAGAAGAAACTGGAGCGCGCAGAGAAGCCGACCAAAAAACGGAGGCGCCATGAAGAGGACGAAGAAGAAGAAATAGAAGTAGTAAGCGACATAATGCCGCTGAACAAATACATATCGCATAGCGGTGAATGCAGCCGCCGTGAAGCCGCTGAGCTGGTGAAGCAAGGCAAGGTGAAAGTGAACGGCGAACTGGTAACAGACCCCGGCCATAAAGTGAATAAGGCAGACAATGTAACTGTAGCGGGTAAGAAAATGACCTTGCAAAGCGACCATGTATACATACTACTAAACAAACCTAAGGGCTTCCTGACAACCACTGACGATCCCGAAGGGCGCAAAACGGTAATGGAACTGGTGGCTAACTCCGGAGCAGACAGGGTATTCC
>DASPNB010000337.1:0-2114 GCA_035626755.1 Flavipsychrobacter sp. | reverse complement strand
CTGCGGCAGTGGGAGCAAGATCGGGTGCCAGGCTGGTAGGCTATGCTATGAACCTGAGCACCAATGTAAAACCCAAAGTGCCTGCTCATCGCGTTCTTAACCGCAACGGCATGCTTTCAGGAAAACATCATTTTTCGCCGCCCGAAAAAATGCAGCAGCTACTTGAAAAAGAAGGCATTAAAGTAGTAGATGACACAGTAGTTGATTTTGACCGCCTGTTCTGGGATCCTTTGAAGGAGATCACCTTATAACTTGCCTGTATTGGCCTGCATTTCAGCAGTTGGTGTTTCACAATTTTTCAACCACTGGCAGGTTTCCATATACTTCTGTTCGGGATAATATATGAACATACAGGTACCATCTTTGATAGTTTCGATAACTGTGTCAGAGAGCTCATTGCTTACAGCAGGACAGCCCCAGCTTCTGCCCAGCCTGCCAGTGCCGGCTATAAAGTCTTTGCTTACATAACCTGCCCCGTGCACTACTATGGCACGCTCATAGGCAGCCGAGTTGTAACCTTCGTCCATACCATGCAGGTACATCGAGTTACCATGCTTACCTGTATACGTATCGCCGGTCACATAGAAACCCATGCTGCTTTGGTGAGACCCTTCATTGTTGGAGAAATGCCTGGCATATTCCTCACCTGTACCCTGACCGTGTGCCACCCAGGTGTTCAGCAGCACTTTTTTGGCGTTTAGGTCGATTATCCACATCCTGTTCTTATTGGCAGACAGGGAATAGTCGCACACGGTAAGGATATTCTTATCCGTATTTAACTTTCCCGCCGCCTTCAGGTTCTGGTAACCGGTATAGGCTTTGGTAAATACATCGTAATCCAGGGATTCACTACCACTAAAGTCTATTTGTTTATAGACCTCTGTAACAGGATTCTCTGTAGTATTTACTGCTACGGCTGACTTCTCTTTTTCAATGGCAACAGTGTTGCCGCTCAATAGCACAACTGAGGCTATCGTTACACACAAAAACAGTCTTCTCAAGGGAAAATTCATAGTTTATAAAAGTACGGAATTTCCTGTATTACATGAAAATAATACCCCATGTTTAACATAGTATTATTAACGAAAATGTAAAAAAGCCACTAGAGTTTTGCACTTTCAACATCATAAATGGCCATCCCCTTGGTGCCTGATTTTTCGTATTTCTCTTCCCTGCCTATTTCTATGATATTTCGTTTGTAAGAAGGATTTTTATAACTCGGCCCGAACCGCTGAATGCCTTTTATCGTCGTCCCCGACCGTATCAGCGCGGTTGCTACCTTTTTCACGTCCGAGACCGGCACACCTGCGCCATACCATACGCAATTTGTCCGCTCATTCCCGGTATTCTCATCCAGTGTCTTCCCTTCAAAGCGGTAGCCCAGCGACTGTAAAGTGGCCACCAGGTATACATTATCGGCCTTGCGGTGATAATATGTGATAACCACTTCGCGGGATGAAACCTTTGGTATTGCAGCCTTTGTATCTTTTTTCTTTGCGGGTTCCTTAGCTACCGGGGTTTTCTTCTCCATCACGGTTGACTTGGCAGGCTTTTTAGCTGTTGAAGAACTTGCTGCCTCTCGATGGTGTGTATTCGTTTCCTCTTTTATATCATTAACGGGTATTTCTTTACGTACTCCTTTGTTGTCTAATTCCGATTTCAGCATACTGACAGATGCTTGCAATCGTGCTTTTTCCTTCCTTAGATCAAGTATCTGCTTGTAAGAATACAGTATGGCCAGGAGTCCAATTGCGACTGCGGCAACGCCAAAGAAAAATGCCGCTACAAGCCCATTGTATTGTTGTCTGCTTATTCCCTCTTCCCGCATATTATATGTGTTTAATAAAATATTACTTGCTCAATACTCATGCCAAGATTTCAGATATGAAACAAAATAGCTGCATATATCGAATTGATACATGCAAGTATATGCCCTCACATTCTTTTTGCCTAATTTTGGCGGTCTTTAAAAATATTCGAGTAATGAAAGAAGTATATATAATCTCCGCCGTACGAACGCCATTAGGTAGTTGGGGCGGCAGCCTGAAAGATTTTTCTGCGACACAACTGGGCGCGTTTGCAATAAAAGCTGCTATCGAAAGGGCGGGTGTTTC
>DASPNB010000336.1:0-2261 GCA_035626755.1 Flavipsychrobacter sp. | reverse complement strand
TTCATATGTAAAACTCCCGGCAATATTAGCTCCTGCGCTGGTAATGCAGACCGGCGGTAAATGCAGGATCTATACAAGGCTGGGGCTTGCGGTCCCTATAGCAGCTAAAGTAACAGTTGAAGACTATGCTTTTGCCTGGCCGGCCAGTCTAACTAACAACAAGGAAGTGAAAAACGGGTTCTCTCTTGGTTTCACCACTGCGGCGGGATTGAAGTACGCCTTGACAGACGGCATAGATGCATATATAGAAGCGAGCGGCCTTTTCCTGAAGCTAAAGTCGAAATCTGCTGAAGTAGTTGAATTCAACAGTAGTGGCCGCGATGTGCTCAGCGAACTGACGGTCGCTGAACGGGAAGCAGTCTTTTCTGAACAGTTCACGATAGGCGGACCTGACCAGGACCCGAACCAACCGACCCTACTGGGACCACAATCGGCCCCGTTTAGCAACATCGGGATTGGCATCGGCATCTCATTCGACCTCTGATAAAAAAATCAGGAGGTTCCCCGAAGGGAGGCTTCTTTCATTAAAGCCTGAAAGACAATTAAATGCAGGCAGCCGCATGTGGATAACATGTACATTGTTATTAATACTTCTTGCACAGCTATGGAATATATGAGATTTTGCCTCTTATCTTTACGGCATAAAACCAAATGGCAATGAAAAGAGTTTTAATGTTTTGTTTTGGAATATTCTTGTCTGCGATATCCACGTGGGCGCAGACGCCGCCCGCCACTAACTGGACGAGTTTCTATACCGGGGTAAATGTTGGCTATAACTGGCCGCACGCCGGCGGTTTTAACGGAGCCAATGGGCCTCTCAGTGGTACCGGTACGCTAAACTCCACTAATTCTGTGCAAACTATTGATTTCAGCAAATCCTCCTATGGTTCCGGTGTCGGGGTCAATCTTAATCTCGGTTACATGTTCAGCGAACATCTTGGCATAGATCTCCAGGTAGGTACAGCATTCGGAAAGAAAAATGTTTTTGAATACACCCAAACGAGTGCATCAGGTGACATAAGGGAAACCATCACCACACAATCGAAGACGCCCTGGTACGTGGCTCCTTCTGTGCTTGTATCAACCGGTGCTACAAGGCCCCTTTCCGTATACACCCGCATGGGTGTCGTGCTGCCCTTTGGCGGCAGCGTAATTGAGCAGTATTTGTATGAAAATGATATCAGTAGTGTTGACGACCTCACAGATGAGGAATACGACTTCGCTATGTCTAAGGGATTGATAGGATCTCTTGGTGTGAATTATCGTATTAGTCCGGCCTTAAGTGTAAACGCTGAACTGAGAGGCATGTCCCTGACAAGATATGTAAAGAGCAGCGAGATAATTGCAGCTACCAGCAACGGTGTAAATGTTCTCGATCAATACGACATTGATCAAAAGGAGTTTGAATACAGCTCCAGCTACACCTACGATCCGGTGACACAGACAGCCAGCATGCCTTCGCTTCGAAACGCTGTTGGGCTGCCGTACAGCAATTTTGGTGTAAATGTAGGCGCAGTCTACAACTTCAATCCGGCACCGGCACACAACCCCAATGATACGACAATGCCTCGCGGCGGCAGGCCGGGACTTTTTGGTCGCTTCGGCATAGGGTATAATGGCCCGCACGCCGGGAATTATAATGTAGGTGACGGGTATGGGTCCTTGCCCATAGCTGGAACAGAAAGGTATACTTTTGGGTCGGGTGTAAATACAATTGACTTCAATAAAGCGTCTTATGGCTCAGGAGCAAACGTAACTGTAGCCGGTGGATATATGTTTAACCCGTATTTTGGCGCGGAATTGGGTATTACTATAAACATACCCAGGCAGCAAACTTTTGAATACCGGGAAGTAGATACCACTGGCGTCCCGTTCTTTACCGACGAAATAAGATCCAAGCCAAAGATGCCAATATTTATCACCCCCGCTTTCATTGTGTCTACAGGAGTTCACAGGCCATTATCCGTATATGGCCGTGCCGGCCTGGTTCTTCCCGTGGGTGGTGATCTTATTGTGTCAACAACCTCAACTGACCACACGTTAAATGAGGTAACTGAAACAGAAGAAAGATTTAAATACGGGATGTCTAAGGGCCTGCATGGCGCTTTAGGTCTGCAGTATAACGTGACCGATGCCTTAGGCATTACTTTTGAGGCAAATGGAACTTCTTTAACACGATATACTAAGAGTAGCGAGTATACTATGTACACTGTGAATGGTATTGATGTAACGAGCGCCTTGACAACCGAACAGCGCGAGAC
>DASPNB010000335.1:0-3284 GCA_035626755.1 Flavipsychrobacter sp. | reverse complement strand
TATGTTCTTCACCAAAGTAGTGAAGCAACAGCTTCCTTCGGCACACGCCACTTTCAGCATATGCCACTGTTTCCGCTATTAGCTGGGCACCCATTTCGCGTTCGCTCAGTGGCTTGTCGCGCATCAAGTGTTCCAGCTTTTGTACGTCTTTGTATGAGTAGTAAAGGATACATTTCCCCTCCAGCCCGTCACGGCCCGCACGGCCCGTTTCCTGGTAATAATTCTCCAACGACTTGGGTACGTTCCAGTGTATAACAAAACGCACGTCAGGTTTATCTATACCCATGCCAAAGGCTATAGTCGCTACTATCACATCTACTTCTTCCATCAGGAACTGGTCTTGCCGGTTGGCACGCACACCTGAATCAAGTCCGGCATGGTAAGCCACCGCTGATATGCCATTAGCTACGAGTGTCTGTGCCAGTTCTTCTGTTGTCTTCCTGTTCAGTGTGTAGATAATGCCGCTCTTACCTTTCATGGTGTTGATAAACTTCACCAGGGTCTTCATGATCACTTCCTTCCTTCCTTTGGGCTGTATTTCATAATACAGGTTAGGCCTGTTGAACGAGGCCATAAAAACCGCCGGACTTTTTAGTCCCAGGTTCTTTATTATATCGTCTTGTACTTTAGGTGTTGCTGTCGCCGTAAGGGCTATAATAGGTATATCAGCGCTTATCTGGTCTATCATGTCGCGCAGCTTACGATACTCAGGGCGGAAATCATGTCCCCATTCCGAAATACAGTGTGCCTCATCTACCGCAACGAATGATACATTGATGTCTGAGAAGAAGTCTATGTTCTCCTGCTTGGTAAGGGTTTCGGGAGCCACATACAGCATCTTGGTAATGCCCGATGTCAGATCAGACTTTACTTTCTTCTGTTGTGTTTTGCTCAATGTTGAATTCAGGAAGTGGGCTATATTATCTTTGCTGCTGTAGCTGCGAACCAGGTCCACCTGGTTCTTCATCAGGGCAATAAGCGGCGATACTATAATGGCCACACCCTCGCTAATGATAGCGGGCAATTGATAGCAAAGGGATTTACCACCGCCCGTGGGCATGATAACAAAGGTGTCTTTTCCCGCGAGAATGTTCTTAATGATCGATTCCTGCTCGCCTTTAAATCCCTCAAATCCGAAATTATCCTGTAGTGCCTTTTTTAAATTAATCTTAGCCTTTCCTTTCGCAATTCCATCCATAAATACTGTATTTCCTTAGGTAAAACGGTCGATTCATTCGCAGACATATTATATGTGAGACTAATAGGAGCCTTCCTAATGGAGGCGCGAATTTACGACAGTTAAGTTAATTAATTTCAATCTAACATGCAAGCGTTTTGTTAATATGATTTTAACTTTTAGGCAAAATCCCTCACTCCGCCGGTTTATTCACAATAGTGGCAAAAAGGAGTGCGAAAAGGCACAAAAAAGGGGCCGACATTGCCGGCCCCTTCCCCACATTTTCCTAAAGCACAAACTTTATCGTTTTCCGCTCATGTTCCGATTGGATGATAACAAAGTATATTCCCGGGCTCAGTCCCCTGAAGTCAAAGCTGGCCCGCTGCCCGTTCACGAGTATAGCTTGCTCCGCAGCCATCATTTTTTGCCCGTTCAGGTTCATTACCTGTACGCTGATCTTCTCATTGTGTTGGCTGCTTATCTGCAGTTGACCGTTATACACGTTGGTGTGCAAAGCGGATGGATTGCTTGCATTTTTTACTGAATTGGTAAAAACGATCTCGCCTTCGTAGCCTATATAGTCGCCCTGTATTTTATAAGAGTGGCTGGGACAGCTGTCTATCGAACTGATGCTCTCAATGATTGTAAGCCCATAATACGGGCTTAGCTGGTATTGCAAACCAAACTTCACAGTATAGCCCCCATTATTGGTATTGCACACGCCCAGGCTATCTTCAAAAAGAAACAGCGAATCGGGCGCCATTGTACTGGTCACAACAGCATAGGTGCCGGTGGATGAAGGAACACTGCTGGCATTTACATAGTAGGCGTAAGTAGTAGCTGTAAATTCAAATGCCACTGAATCCAGGCTCGTAGAATCGGGTGTGGTGTTCACAAATCTGCCCAGCATATGATATTGCTGGCCCGACGAAGTATTGCTGACGAGGAGTAGAAATAGAAAGAGTATGATCGCATTTTTCATAGCCTTGAGGTTTGTTTCGCTAACAGAGCTATAAATTCTATGCCTCTGCAAAGCTCGCCGCAGGAAGGTTTTTTCAGGATTTGTGAGTCGACTGTGGATAAACCTTGGCATAATAATTACATATCGTAAAGTGAATAACCGTCTTTTTACCTTTATGCAAAGAAATTTCATGAAATTCAGGTTTCTGGCCACCCTATTACTGTTTATTTCTGCGGATATAATTGCACAGCAAAGGGCCTTTTATGGGCGGGTAAGCGACAAAGACAACGTGGGCATTCCCTTCGCAATAATCCAGTCCACTGATGGCAATATGGGTACTTATACTGATGACAACGGGATCTTTTACCTTGAATTAGACCCCGTTCTGGTAAACGGTCTGAGGTTCTCCTGTGTGGGTTATGAAAAAAAGGAAATTCTGGTAAAGAACTGGGAGAATGACTCTATACGGATCACCCTCGATGAAAACCCACTGACCATTTCAGAAGTAGTTGTTGCTGCTAAACTTGGCGAGCTCAAAGAGGCAATGCTTGGCAACAACGACCTGGAATATAAAGGGCAGGTTTATTTTGATATAGGGGATGAAATGGCAGTGTTCCTGCCGGTTGAAAGAAAAAACAGGAATAAAAGAGGCTTTTTGAAAGAAGTGTATATCTATGTAACAAAGATCGGTATCGAGGACTCCCGCTTCAGGATACATGTATACGACCAAGATCCCGAAACCGGCATGCCTAAAAACGACATTACCACCGACAACATTATTGTCTATGCCTCATCAGGCAATGAATGGCTTAGAGTAGATCTCTCGAAGTACAAAATACCCGTTCGCAACGGAGGAGTGTATGTAGGCATTGAGTGGATTTCCGGGTATGGAAATGATCCGAAAAAGCGATGGCGCAGAGGTTTGTTCACCTATAACAGTCCTGTAGTTGGCTTTACACAAAGCTATGGGGGAAAACACAAGAGGTTTTGCCGCCTCGGCTTCAGCCAGGAATGGAGAGACGGCAATTATAAAAAATACCGCCTGAGCCCAATGGTATATGGTAGCTATACCTACCGGGAAAACAACTAGTAGTTTTTGTTGACGGGCAAAGCATCTTTGCAATTCCCGAGTAAAGTTGATATAGA
>DASPNB010000334.1:0-3751 GCA_035626755.1 Flavipsychrobacter sp. | reverse complement strand
GTATTGCAGCATAAGATAAATATCGGCCGAGCCCGGGGTTTCCCTGTTCCCGTAGTATTTAAAGCACATAGGGCCTTTATCAATAGCATAGAACACTATTCTCCGCTGCACAACAATACCCTGTTCGTCTTTGTAAACTTCCTGAACGCGAAAGCAGCTGTGGGTATTTATTACCGTTATATCAGGATAAGCTGTGCGGGTGAGCGTTCCGGTAAAACTAACTGCTGATTCGAAATATTGGTAGGTGCCGGTTTCCTCGTAAATCACCAATTCCTCTGCTACATGGCTGGCTAGCAGTCCCTTGTTGTCCCCTGTTGCATCGCTGACGTAAACCTGTGCTTTGCCTAAACGGTACCAACTGTCATAATCACCTTTCAGCGAAAAATGTTCGCGACCGTCTATCAATATCGTACTGTCTATTTCAAGTACCAGATCGGCAGTGTCTTTGCTGCCGTTGTCGCTATAGCCTATAAAGCCCCCGTATGTCCATGAATTACCCTTCCTAAGGGGCCATATTACTGAGTCATCCTTGGTATAAGTATCCAGTTTATTATCCTTAGTGCAGGACAATGCTGAGATGACGAACATGCTTGTTACTATTAAATGGCGCATGGGAT
Source organism: Flavipsychrobacter sp. (assembly GCA_035626755.1). Classification (GTDB taxonomy): domain Bacteria; phylum Bacteroidota; class Bacteroidia; order Chitinophagales; family Chitinophagaceae; genus MKUN01. The sequence continues at coordinate 3,134 of DASPNB010000334.1, read as the reverse complement.
GTGCAAGGCCTGACCTCGCATTTCAAAAATACTTAAATATCTGCAGCTTGCTCTTCTTCCACTATCTTTAATTCGACCGTTTCTGCCGAGTTTCTAAACATTTTGAGGATGGTGATGTCGTAGTGACCGATACGCACCTTACTACCCTCCCTTATTTCGCCGGGATGCTGGTAAGCGATAAGTCCTGAAAGAGTATCATAGTGCTCACTTTCGTCGAACCTGAAAGGAAGGTATTTATTGATATCAGAGACTTTGTAGTGAGCATTTACCCAGAATGTGTTTTCACTGGTCTTCTCTACATAAGGTTTTTCGTTGTCGTACTCATCCTGTATTTCACCAACCAATTCTTCCAGAATGTCTTCCATGGTTACAATACCGGCAACCTCCCCTACTTCGCTGGTAACAATTGCCATTTGCATATGCCTGCGTTGAAGATCGCGTAAAACATCTTTGATTTTTTTACTTTCCGGAATGAAGTAAGCATTTCGCACCAGGTGAGTGGCAGGCTGATCAGTGTTGCCCCCTGCCATGAGCTTCATAAGGTCCTTTGAGTGAATAATACCTTTAATATTATCAATATCCCCCTCATAAACCGGGAAGCGCGAATAACCTTCCTGAACGGCGAAGGCAACCATTTCAGAGAGTGTCATTTCTATAGACATTGCAGAAATGTTCTTCCTGGGGTTGAGGACGTCCCATACGCGGCGATCATCGAAATCGAACACATTCTGAATCATTTCACGTTCTGTTTGCTCTATTGCCCCCCCTTCCTCACTCTCACTGATGATCATCTTTAACTCCTCCTCAGAATGTATTTCGTTTCCATGAATGCCTTTGACACCCACTAACCTAAGCAGAAAATTGGCGAAACCGTTCAGCATCCAGATAAAAGGGCGGAAAACAAAATAGAACGCGCGTAAAGGCAATGCGACGCCGAAAGTAACAGATGAAGGATACCTGATGGCAATGGACTTAGGAGCAAGCTCACCGAAAACTATATGCAGTACTGTGATAGTGGCAAAGGCAAATGGAACTGCCAGGTTGTGAGCAGTACCGGGAGAGAGGTCTAAATTGAAAGCATGAAAAACCTTAAGCAGGATACTCGTAGTGACCTCTTCACCCACCCAGCCAAGACCAAGACTGGCTAAAGTGATACCCAACTGTGTGGCTGCAAGATAGGCATCGAGGTGGTTGATGACACTCTTTGCTGCGGAAGAAACTGTCTTATTAACATTGGTACGAATGTCTATCTGTGAGGACCGGACCTTGACAATGGCAAACTCGGCGGCGACAAAAAAGCCATTTAAGAATACCAGGAATAAAGTGAGTACTATATCAAATACCATGATGGCGTTTAGTAAAGATACCAACGCTTACCCATAGATAAGCCGTCAATATCTGCACAAAGATATTATACCAGCAAAAAGTTTTTAATCATTTTAATTTTAAAAATGTATATATTTGTATTATGAAGAAGATATTACTTGCATCTGCCTTAGTATTGAGCGCTTCTGTGGGCTTCGCACAGTCAAAAATGAACTTCACAGCAGTGCTGGCCAATACTGAAGGCAAGACCATCACCAAAGAAGCGATAATGGCAGAACCTGTGCTGCTTTCTGCACCAGTGCCATCTGCTGTAAGCAGCTTTACCATTTCTTTTTTGACAGCTGATAAAAAGTTCTTTGGACCCTTTATTACCACTGGGAACAAACTGGATGATCGGGCTATGAATGTGGTCAAAGAACTGAAGAAAGGCGACAAGATATATCTTGAGTCTATCAAAGTAACCTCGGCAAAAGAATTTGACGCGCCCACCGTTGTCTACACGGTTGAAAAATAATTTTATAAAACTCAAGCCGTTCCTGAAAAAGCGCTGCCCCAAAGCAGCGTTTTTGCTTTATATTCCCCTTGCCTAAAGACGAAATAATATTAACTTGGAACAATAAATATTGCTTGACACAACTGATCGGATGAGAATAAAAATACTCAGCATTGCTGCTTTAGCACTCTTACTGGTTTCTTTCAAGGGGAATAATTCAATTGAGGCTGATAGAACGATAGTAGAACGAATAAAGAGAGAAGGTTACGACCGGTCGGAAGTAATGCGTCTCCTTTTTGAGATGACCGATCTGAACGGTCCTCGGCTGACAGGATCCAAAGGGATGAAGAATGCAGAAGCCTGGGCAAAACAGACCCTGCAGTCGTGGGGACTCTCAAACGTTGCCATAGAACCGTGGGGGATATTTGGCAAGGGTTGGGAAACCAAGAAGTGCTACATAGCCATGAAGGCTCCCTATTATCAACAGCTGATAGCTGTGCCAAAAGCCTGGACACCCGGTACCCCAGGCCTGGTAAAAGGGAATGTTGCAGTAATGAAGGTTGAAGATGAAGCAGAATTGGCCGACCATAAAGGAAAACTGCGCGGTAAGATCGTGATATTGCTTACCAGTACACCGTCAGGGAATAAAGCCGGATTCGACCCTGATGCAAAGCGCCTGACCGACGAGCAGCTTCACAATATGGAAAGTGACCCCCACTTGAATGACGATGCAGCTCCGGTTATGACGAGGAAAGATGACAAAAAACGAAAGTCGAGTTCCGAACTGCGCAAGACTATCAACAAATTCCTGGTAGACGAAGGCGCGACCGCAGTGCTGAGCGGGAGGCGTGGAACGATGGGAACACTATTTACTTCCAACGGGGCTTCGTATAAGGTAAGTGCTGACCCCGTGCTGCCGGAGCTGGAAATGGGTGCGGAACATATCGACCGAATGATCCGCCTGGCAGATGCAGGTAAAGAGGTTACAGTAGAAATAGACGTACAAAATGAGTTCGATCTGACAGACTCTACAGAGTTCAATGTTGTCGCTGAAATACCTGGCACAGATAAGGACCTGAAGAGTGAACTGGTAATGTTAGGGGCACATCTTGATTCATGGCATGGTTCGACAGGTGCAACCGATAACGGTGCAGGTAGTGCCGTGATGATGGAAGTAATGCGCATACTTAAGAAACTGGATGTAAAACCGCGCAGAACAATAAGACTGGTACTTTGGAGCGGTGAAGAACAAGGGTTGCTCGGATCGAGAGGGTACGTGAAAAAGCACTTCGGTGACCCGGAATCAAAACAGATG
>DASPNB010000333.1:0-2446 GCA_035626755.1 Flavipsychrobacter sp. | reverse complement strand
TGTGTTTATACTGCTATCTCCTGTGCTCGCCACAGCCAGCTTCGCACTATCTTCAGGAGAAAGCGTGGCAACAGCATCCGTTATCGGAAACGAAAAACTTAGCGTCTTCGAGGTCAGGCACTGGGTACTGTCGCAAATCTGCCACTTATGCTTCCCGGTAACCTTCGTGTTGCCGCTTACCTTTATGGATTGTATGAATTGTACTGAATGTTTATAGTACCGGTTGGTGCCAATATCTTCTATTACTTCTTTTATCAGCTTACCCTTCTCTCTTATTTTACCATCCTGGGTCACGAGAGGATTTTTATCAAACTTGAATGAAGGCGGAAGCAATCCCTCTATACCGGGGTTCAGCGAATTGAGGTGAAAGCCATCCTGTATAGTTGCTGTAAATACCAGGTCATACTTATTGTCGCCTGTCTTCTTTACCGAATACGACCACTTGGTCATATCTTTTATTATCTGCGCATTCGCCCCTGACGAAACAAACAGTCCAAAGAAAAAAACAAGTGCATATTTGAGCACCTTCATAAGCAATACTTTTTGTGTCCAGATAATCTTAATCTCGGTGTTTTCTCACAGTATCCTTCTCTCAGGGTATTAAGACCGCTAATATCGGTCTTCGCATATGCAAGTCTTTGTTAAAAAAAGAAAGAGCCTTGTTACAGGCTATTCTATTTCACAATGCTATTAATTCTTCGCTGCAAGGTCTATCTCAAATTTAACCTTCTTCGGCGGCAGGCAGAGATTGTCATTGCATATCTGGTATTCATGCTCGCCGGCTATCTTCATTCCTCCCTTCACCGATACCACCTGCTTATACAACACATTCCCCGATAGGTAGGTCACTTTGTTATCCACACCTTCCATCTGCACGGTTTTGGCATATCCTATCTCTGCAACCTTACTCTTTTCTGTCACTCCCCTTTCAAATGAAAAGGAAGGCACTATTTCATAACCATCTCCACCGGGGTTTAGCGACCATATATGCCAGCCGTCTTCCAGCTTCAGCTTAAAGGTCACTTCATATTCGTCGGCGTTAATTTTTGTTGCTTCATAGGTCCACTTGGTAGGGTCGCCTACAGGCTCCTGCTTTTGCGCTCCCGCAAATATCGCCGGCAGCATCGCCACCATCACCAGTATTTTCTTCAGCATCTTCATATCAGCTCGGCTCGTTTTTTTAAATTAGTTCATATGGGCAAAGGCTTCCAGTATCAGCCTTCCGTCTATATTGCTCAGGTCTTCGCTGCAAGCCCTCTCGGGGTGCGGCATCATACCAAATACGTTTCTTTCAGCATTGCAGATTCCTGCTATATTGTTAAGCGCTCCGTTAGGATTAGAGTTGATGTGTATCTCCCCGTTCTCATCGCAGTAACGGAACACTATCTGGTCGTTCTTCTTCAGTTGCTCCATAGTCGCAGTGTCTGCGTAGTAGCGGCCTTCACCATGTGCTACAGGTATCTTCAATACTTTATCGCCTACATTGCGGCCAACAGCGTTTGTGTAGTTCTCAGCTTTCAGGTACACGTTCTTACAGGTGAATTTCTGGTGGTCGTTCAGCAGCAATGCTCCGGGCAACAGGCCCGATTCACATAATATCTGGAAGCCATTACATACGCCCAGTACTTTACCGCCGCTGTTGGCAAACTTCACAACCTCTTCCATTATCGGGCTGAAACGTGCCACCGCACCGCAGCGCAGGTAGTCCCCATAAGAGAAGCCGCCGGGAAGAACTATGCAGTCGTCCGTTGTGAACATGCTCAGGTCCCTGTCCTTATGCCACAGTGTTATCACTTCATGACCCAGGTCGTCTTTCAAAGCATTGATCATATCCCTGTCACAGTTAGAACCGGGGAAAACAATTACACCAAATTTCATCTATATACTATTTATTGAGAGCCAGTCTACAGGCTATCACCACTATGACTGAGAAATAAAGTATAAAATTACTAAACCATTTACTTTTTTCCAGCATCAGCCCCTGCGATATCACCATACTCAATGCAGGTATTGTTAATAACCACGCATTTGTCACCTGCACGTCACCGAAAAGCGCCACCAATATAGACATTAGCAAATATCCTAAAATGGCTATCCAGCTTCGCCTTACATAGATCGTAGCCTTGGGCAGCTGCTGCTGCATAGCATATACACTCCCACAGCCCAGTATCGTAATACCCCCTATCAGCGATCCTATATATATAGGTTTATCTATGTGATGGATCACTACCATATCCAGGTCGGGCCAGGCTGCAAGCAGGGGCAGCATGTCTGCTAGGAACAATATACATGCCGCAAAATAAAGTGGTGTCAGGTATCCCATGCCGCCCACTATCCATTCTCCTGCGTTAAAGGGTCTCAGCAGCGCCAGCGCCGCTATAAATACCGCCAGGTAACCAATGCCGGCAAAATATAGCAAAGCTGCTATTGCAATAACAACTCCTGC
>DASPNB010000332.1:0-2454 GCA_035626755.1 Flavipsychrobacter sp. | reverse complement strand
GACGTGAACCGCAACGAGATGGTGCAGCACGTATACGATATTACTTACGGCACTGTACGCAAGGGCGTAGATACCCTGGTGGTGATTGATGATTCTATCGTTCGTGGTACGACACTGAAGGAAAGTATTATTCGCATGCTGTCGCGTCTCAATCCCAAACGCATTATCGTAGTTTCCTCCGCACCGCAAATCCGCTACCCCGATTGTTACGGTATCGACATGAGCAAGCTGGGGGATTTCATAGCCTTCAATGCAGCTGTTTCTTTGTTAAAGGAAAGAGGAAAAGAGAGCTTGTTGCAGGAGTTATACGAGCAATGCCTGGAGCTTCACAGCAATGAACAGTTGCATACGGTGAACGTGGTAAAACAGATTTATAAGTCTTTTACTAACGACGAAATCACAAAAAAGATAGCAGAACTCATCACCCCGAAGGACTTAGGTCTTCCAGTCGATGTGATCTATCAAACCATTGAGTCATTGCACGAAGCCTGTCCTAATAACTTAGGTGATTGGTACTTTACAGGTAACTACCCCACGCCTGGTGGCAACCGTGTAGTCAACAAAGCCTTCATCAACTACATGGAAGGAAAAAACCAAAGAGGATATTAAGAAGCTTGAAGTAAGCGTGAAAGGAAATAGATTCTTCCATTTTCACATTTTCATATTTTCACATTTGCACATTGCTTTATGATTGAACCGCAAACACTCAAGTTCCTTACGCAACTCAAGAAGAACAACAATAAGCCCTGGTTCGATGCACACCGTGCCCAGTACGAGGCGGCAAGGATCGACTTCTCCAACTTTATTCAACTGGTGATTGATGCCGTGCAGAAGTGGGATACCACCATCACGGGTCTTTCCTCCCGGGATTGTTTATTCCGCATCAATCGTGATATACGTTTTTCCAAGGATAAGACGCCTTACAAAGCACATTTCGGCGCTAGTATTAAAAGAGGTGGAAGAAAAGGGCCTTTCGCAGGTTACTACTTTCACCTGGAGCCAGGTCAGAGCTTTGTTGGTGGAGGCTTATGGATGCCCGAAGCACCTGTGTTAAAAAACATGCGGCAGGAGATAGACTATAACTGGAATGAGTTCCAGGACATCCTGCAGCAAAAGGAGTTTAAAAAGATATACGGCGATATCTACAAGGGGGCAGATGTAAGTTTAAGCACCATGCCAAAAGGCTATGAAAAAGACAACCCTGCAGCCGCATATCTCCGCCTTAAAAGCTTTATTGCCGAAGTAAGATTAAGTGGCGAAGAGCTCACCAAAGCCACGTTGCACAAGAAAACGGTAGTTGCTTTCCAAGCTTTTCAGCCACTGCTCAATTTTATCAACCGAACCATCGAATAGCGTATTCCCAGACCTATGAGGTTTCTAAAATCTCATAGGTCTTTACACCGCGTCTATCTAAAAAGACGTTGCATCAATAAATCAAAGTCTTATCACCTAACTAGGCAGTTAGGCCCGCCGCAGGTCCCAAGCCAACTTACTTATTCAACCAAATCTTCTCTAAAGAACACTTTCTCCCTCTCTCCAATTACTGGTTAATTATTTGCATCTCTATTCATCTTAAAACATTTCCCATGGCAAAGGTTTGGTTCATTACAGGAGTTTCAAGTGGCTTTGGACAGGAACTGGCAAAGGCAGTCATCAACAGTGGCGACCATGTAATAGCAACTTTCAGAAGACAAGAGCAGGCGGACAACTTTTCTCAACAATATAAAGGCAAGGGCTCAGCCATCATCATGGATGTTACCAATGAGTCCCAGGTTAAAGAAGGCGTACAACACGCCTTCCAACAGGTTGGAAAGATAGATATACTCGTCAACAATGCAGGTCATGGCACCATTGGGGCCGTTGAAGAATTCTCCATGGATGAAATAAGGGCACAGATGGAGACCAACTTTTTTGGTGCAATAGCCGTAACAAAAGAATTTCTCCCTTTAATGCGGCAGCAGGGTTCGGGACATATCGTACAGATTTCTTCTGTTGCAGGTTTCAGAGCCACTGCTGGCTTTGGCATTTACAACGCCAGCAAGTTTGCATTGGAAGGCTTTAGCGAGGCGCTTGCACAGGAACTGGCACCCTTCGGCATCAAGGTTACAATTGTAGAACCGGGACCCTTCCGGACAGAGTTTCTCGGTTCATCTATGAAACCCGCAAAACAAAAAATCGCCGCCTACCAGGAATCAACAGTAGGAAAAACCTATCAATACACGGAACAGCAAAACGGCAAGCAGGAAGGCGACCCGGCAAAAGGAGCCCAGGCGATTGTCGATTATGTAAATGGTTCACACACAGCCCTGCGTCTTCCATTGGGTAAACTGCCGGTGCAGGCCATAAGGAACAAGTTAGCCCAGGTAGAAGCCGACCTGAAAGCCAACGAATCCATTGCCTTCAGCACCGTCTACAACGTCTAAAAAGAAAAGCCCTGCGTCAGCAGGGCTTTCT
>DASPNB010000331.1:0-6225 GCA_035626755.1 Flavipsychrobacter sp. | reverse complement strand
TTCATGACCTGGTAAATGCGGGTAACCCATCTGCTGTATGGGAATGGAGGCAGAACAATATGCCAACGGGTGAAACTTCGTTCAAAATAACGGCGAACACACCGGCAAGATATACATCGATAGTGACGATAGGGGAATGTAGTGCTACAGATAGCATATGGGTAGCAATGGATTGCTATTTAGACGTCCCCAATGCATTCAGTCCCGATGGTGATAACCTGAATGATTTCTTCTTGCCGCGCCAATGGCTTTCCAGGGGAGTCACTACTTACAAAATGCTTATCTTCAACCGCTGGGGACAGGAAATATTCAGCACTACGAATATTAATGGCCGCGGCTGGGATGGCAAGTTTAATGGAGTGGATCAGCCCCAGGGAGTGTATGTATACGTGATAGATGTGACGTTTAAGGACGGCCGTAGCGAGCACAAACAAGGGAATGTAACCCTGATACGATGACGATAAAAGATATGCTATATAGAACGGAGCCGCTTATTTTGAGCGGCTCTTTTTGTTAGGTGCTTTGTAGCGGGCGGCTTAGTCGCTGTGTTACCCTCCCCTGAATTTTCCGACAAGCGGAAAATTCTGTCCCCTCCCTGCCAGGAGGGGCGTCTTATAGTTTACCTTAGTTGGCGATTTTTAACCGTATAGTTCGAGGTGGATGCTTTTTTTATCGTAGCCCATATCTACGATCTTATGCCTGGCTTCATCTATCATATTGCGCCAGCCACAGAGGAAGAAATTGGCGGGAGGGCAATCCTTGCAGATAGATTCATAAATAGCATGAACGTAGCCCTTGTGCCCATCCCAGTCCTCACGGGAAAGCGTGGGGTGATAAGTGAAGTTCTCCAATGATTTTTCCAATTCGCGCATTTCATCAGCATAGAGCAGATCTGACTGAACGCGAGTTCCGAAAATGAGGTGAAGATTTTTATGAGGCAGATTGTGCTTGTCGATATAATGCAGCATGGAGCGGAAGGGCGCGATGCCTGTGCCTGTACAAACCATGATGATATCGCGGTCGATCTCTTCAGGTAAGGTAAATACGCCGTGAGGGCCACGAAGAGTGAATTCGCTACCTTCTTTTATTTCTTTGAAGATATAGTTAGTGCCAAGTCCATCAGGGACATATGAGATAAGCAGTTCGAATACATTGCTGCCGTCAGGCATGGAGGCGATACTATAGCTGCGCCAGCGTTTATTCTTTTGCTCGTGGATAGGGAGATCAAGCGTAACGAATTGCCCGGGCTTGAAAGGGAAAGAATCAGTTTCCCGTAATTGTATAAAATAGCGACGGGTATTGTGCGTTGCCTGCTCAATACGAGTTACTACACCTTGCTGCCATGGAGGGACCATATACAAATATAACATTTATTGCAGCGTATATTCCTATTTCCGCTTATTGCTGTATAGTTTATAGCTACTGCGCACCCACATCACCAGTTCCAGCTCGGTAGCAGTGCGCGCGAATTCATAGTCGATAGGATTGGCATTCATAAAGTGCGCTGCACTATCTCCTTTCAGTCCTGTCACTTTGTTAACCACCGCCATGTTGTAACGCGTAGCTATGAATTTTTCTTTTTCACCATCCTCAAATAGTCTCAAAAACCTTTTTTCGCGCTTCAGGCGGCCCGTGACCCTTTTCGCGAACTGGCTGGGCAGATTGTAGAACACAAAACCGTTGCCAAGGCCGACCTGCACTTTCTTTCGGGCGTCGCGCAGGCCGCGGCCATAGATAATGCTGCGCTCTATAGAGTCAAGCTTATAAGTGCTGCCTTTTACCTGTACCTCGTCCAGTTGCAGTTCGGTGGCGGTCATGGCGATAGTGGTCATCCTGCGCTGGCTGATATGGGCTGTTTCTCTCCGGCTTTGGAATCCGATGCGGTGGAAGAAGACCAGGTCGCCTTCCACTGCGGAGATAGCGTAGTGACCATTGCTATCTGTATATGTACTTTCGCGGGTGCGCTTATTAGCTACCAGCACATCGCCAACCGGTTTTAGTGTTTTGGAGTGTATCACCAGGCCTTCTACTACCTGTGCCAGGGCGTGCAGGGAGAACAGGGTAAATAATATTGTGAGCAGTAGGCGCATCAGCGCTGAGGCTTTGAGGTGAGGCTGTCTTTCACTTTAGGTATCTGCCTGTATTTTTCTCCGGTCATGTAAGCTTTGTATTTTGTCCTGATCCACATTTTCAATTCCAGGTCGGTAGCGGTGCGGGCGTAGTCGTAAGGCATAGCATTGGTATTTATGAAATGAGCGAGCGTGTCGCCATCCAGTCCTGTGAGTGAATGAACCAGGTCGGGAGTGAAGCGGCTATCGACAAAGAGATCGGTCTCCCATTTATAGAAGTCGTCCTGGAACTTGAAAGTGCGCTTGCTTTTTTGGGAGAACTGTTCGGCCAATACGGAGAAGGGGCTCATGAACCCCGCATGACGGGCAGCAAGTGGACGGGCATAAGTGGTGCGCCTGTAGATGGAGTCCTTCTGGTATTTAGTGAGCCCTATGACCGTAGTTTCGTCGAGTGTGTAGCTGATAGATGCCATCTGTACATGTATTTCTGCTACGCCTATATTATAGGGAACTGTTTTCTGCTGAGCTTTGTAGCCCATGAGTGTGAAAGCAACTGCTTCGCCACCTTTGGCATCTATGCTATAGGAACCATCTTCCTCGCAGAGGACGGATATTCGGGTGACTAAATTGGTAACGGCCACGGGATAGAGGGGCATTCCGCTCTCCTTATCGGTGATGCGGCCCACCATCTTTTGCCCGTAGGAGGCAGCAGACAGGAGCAGAAAAAATATAACGGCCAGATATCGCAACAAAAACAAACGGACTTCGAAAACGTCCTACAACAGCCGAAAATATGTGAAAAAAAATATAGAGATTGTTAAATAGGGGGAATGGGCTTAATTTGCTGTAAAATTAGTGAGCAATGTCGCGTAATTCATTTTACCATCGCCTGCAGAACGAGCTGCAGGAGATAAAAGATTCAGGACTCTACAAGACCGAAAGGATCATAGAATCTGAGCAGGGAGCGGAAATAACTGTAAACGGCAAGAAAGTGCTGAACTTTTGTGCCAATAACTACCTGGGCCTTTCTTCTCATCCCAAGACGATAGAGGCTGCACATGCTGGGGTTAACGAGCGTGGTTATGGTATGAGCTCGGTACGCTTTATCTGCGGCACACAGGACATTCATAAAACACTGGAAGAAAAGCTCTCTAAGTTTTTAGGAGCAGAAGATACCATACTGTATGTAGCGGCCTTTGATGCCAACGGCGGCGTGTTTGAGCCACTGCTGAATGAGCAGGACGCCATTATATCAGACGAACTGAACCATGCATCTATTATAGATGGTGTGCGTCTTTGTAAAGCCCAGCGTGCCCGCTATAAGCACAATGACATGGCCGACCTGGAAGCACAACTAAAGGCCCTGGAAGGCGTGCGTACCAAACTGATAGTGACCGACTCTGTATTCTCTATGGATGGTACCATTGCGCAGCTGGATAAGATATGCGAACTGGCAGAGAAATATGGCGCGCTGGTGATGATAGATGAAAGTCATTCATCTGGCTTTATGGGGAAGACAGGACGCGGTGTGCATGAACTGTGCGGTGTGATGGATAAGATAGACATCATTACCGGTACGCTGGGTAAGGCACTAGGTGGAGCGTCGGGTGGTTTTACCAGTGGTAAGAAAGAAATAATAGAGATACTGCGCCAGCGCAGCCGCCCGTATTTATTCTCTAATTCATTGGCTCCGGCGATTGTGGGTGCTTCTATAGCGGTGCTGGATATGCTGAGCGAAACAACCGCATTGCGCGATAAGCTGGAAGATAACACTACATACTTCCGTGCGAGGATGACAGAGGCCGGCTTTGATATAAAGGCGGGAACACATGCTATCTGCCCGATAATGCTGTATGATGCGGTAATGGCCCAGAAAATGGCTGCCCGCGTGCTGGAAGAAGGCATTTATGTGATAGGCTTCTTCTTCCCCGTAGTACCTAAGGGACAGGCGCGCATACGGGTGCAGATATCAGCAGCCCATGAACGTCACCACCTGGATAAGGCAATAGAGGCCTTTACTAAAGTAGGCAGGGAGCTGGGTGTGATAAAGGAGCAGATGGCGTAAGCCAATAAAGAAATAAGTAGAAATGGGGCTCCAGGCAGGAGCCCCATTTCTATTCCTCTTTTATTATAAGACGGGAAGAGTAGTGGGGAGGCATAGTGGCTATAGCTCTGCGGAGTTCTGCAGCGCTTTTGTTTTTTGTTTCTTTATTCTCCACGTGGTGCAGACAATTCCTAAAAAGATAGGCGATGAGGATGCGATTGAAGTCGTCCAGTTCAGGGTCGCTTATCATGGATACCATAGCATCTTCTTGCTTTTGTTTTTCGCGCGATTCCGACATAGCTCTACCCAGACGTCCTATGGAGCCAAAGTAATGGTTGCCCGCGGGATTATCTATGCGAAGGCTAATGCCAAGTAAAAGGGGAGTCACCTCTATTTCCAATGCTTCCAGTTCGCCTATGTAAGTCTGCCGGCTTCCCCAGGCATAGTTGCCGTCGGTGACCCGCTCAAAATTGTCATTCATTACATCCAGGTGGGAGCGCAAAAACACTTCCCAGTTTACTGCCTCGGCGGATAGCTTCGCGATCTCCAACGCATGGTAACGGGGTGCCTGGTCCATGCTGCAACCGCCTACTACTATCCTGCAGCGTTTCAGGAAAAGAAGTGTGTCTTTATTAACGGTTGGGGCCGCGTAGTATTCAAATTCACTCGTTGAAACCTTTTTTGAATAAGCTTCCTTGAGCGCACGATTGAGTTTAAGCCGGTACTCCGGATTTTGGGCTGCTTCCCGTATTTTGTCGTCGACACCGGTCTGCCACTTGGTTATCGCAGTATAAAAAGCTTCGTAGTTATTTTTAAAGGCGGTGTCATCAGGCTTGCTGGTCTGCCGATCTGCATATGCCACGAATTCGGCAATAGCAGGCGAAGCTTCTTCGTCTTCCCATCTTCCGGAACGAGCATTGCCGATGTATACCTGCGCAGTAGTGTCTACCATGCAATCAGCATACTGTATCATGCTGGCGTATTTCGCAGGGAGTGCTTTTTGTTGCAGAGGACTGAGTAAGTAGAAGGCTGTTACTGCTTCAGGAACATACTCAGATCCTTCCCAATAATCGAATATCCACTGTCCGGCGTGACTGGTATTGATTATGGCAGTATCATCAAGGGACACTCTATTGCCGCCCTCTTCTCCCAACTCCACAGCCTGGATAACGGCTTTAGTTTTATCGTCATAATCATTCAGGTAAGCTATGGCCAGCATTTTTTCCTGAATTTTTGCGTGTGGGTATTTTTCGATAAATCTGTTGTAAGAAATACTTGCCTTCATGTCGTTAATCGCACCTTTTATATTGCCTGTATCGAGGCGGACAACGTGGCATACTGCCTGGGGGTAACTGTAGTAGGTTTTCCAGACATCACATTTGCGATGGCGGATGTTCATGGAGTCTACTATGTGTTTTAATGCTGACATAGTAGAAGCATCATAGATTAGTCCATTCTCATGGACTTTGAATTCCTGGTATCCAGACTCTTTTTCTTCGGCCGGGGGATCTTGCGCTGTTGCGCCACAGGCGCTAAGTGAGCAGCAAACGAGCACTAATCTTAACGGGTACATACTGAGAGATTTTATAAGCATAACGTTGCTTTGGCGAATAATATTTCCTTATGGAAAGATGCAGTCCGGGTGTCTTATCCATAGATAATAATTTGGAGCGCTCATGCGTTCTATGGTTATAAGGGCTCTCTACGTGTAATTTTTGTCACTGTCTAAAATTGTTCTTTTATGAGGTACAGGAAATTATTGCTTGCCGCACTACCGGTAGTGTTTTGCGCTCTTCCCTTCTCCCTGCTTGCACTACATACTCACCTGCCACTGAAAGAGGCCATGCTTAAACGAATGGTGGCAGTAGATGCCAGCAGCAATGGCGGACACATGGGGAAGGGTCTTACACTTGAGGTGACCAACCTGACGTCCAATGATCTTACACTGACTGTTGATCCCGGATTGATCTTTACCCCTAACGATACCGGCTTCCAGAACCTGGTAGCACTGGGAGGAGAAATGATAGACCTGCCTGCGTATAACTGTGGTCGTACACAGTTGCAGACCTTTTGCGGTAAGAGCTATGCCAGTTCTCCTATGCCGGGGCTCAC